>DYOJ01000332.1 GCA_020720705.1 Acetofilamentum sp. | reverse complement strand
GTGGGACAAAAGCATGATGTCCGAAGAAGCTAAATTGGAATTAGGATTTTTGTAAAAATTATCTGTTGAGAAATTTTAGATTACGATGTTTTTCCACTATAACCTGAGTTCGAAATTAGAGTATATTATAATTAGTTTATTTTCAGTATTTAAGAATCATTTTGGTTATATGTTTAATCGTTTATTTGTTTAAAGTTTAACTAAATAGTCCGGTTTCAGACTTTTATTTAAACAATAAAACAAATCACCGAATAACCAACGCTTTGAAAATTTGTAATATTCTCTTTGCCAAATAATTACCGTATATTTTATTTCGATATCACGTCTATAGTCCCTTAGTTATAGCAGTCAAGCGAGTTGCAAGCGTTACAAAACCGACTACCGTAACCGAGCTTGCCGGCATCAAAATTGCCGCGATAATCGGTTCGAGTTGTCCTGTTGCTGCAAAATATATACCAACAACATTGTATATTGTTGATATTAAAAAACTTGTGCGTACAATTGTTATCGCGCTGCGCGTAAACCGAATGTATTTATGCAAGTTTGAAAATTTATCAGCCTCTAAAATTGCGTCGCATGCCGGCGAGAAATGATAAATGTCATCCGCAATGGAAATTCCGGCATGTGCCTCGCCCAAGGCTCCGGCATCATTCAGCCCGTCCCCAATCATGAGCACATGTTTTCCTTCGGCTTTCAATTTTTTGATATACTCTAACTTTTCGTGCGGGGATTGATTAAAATTTAATCTGTTTTCATGTTTAAAAAGTGGGATGAGATTTTCTTTTTCAGAAGCATTATCGCCGGAAATTAAATGAAGCTCATATCCTGTTTCAAAATCACGGATAATTTTATCCAAATCTTTTCGATATTTATTTTCAACACTAAACCAGCCAAGAGGTTGCTCATTTTCGGAAATATAAACATTAGTCCCTCTGTTTTGAGGCAGAGTACTCTCTCCATAAATGAACTCGGCAGAGCCGGCTTTGAACTTATCCGTTCCGAACACTCCGATAACACCTCGCGCGGGTAATTCTCGAAAATCTTGAATTTCAATATTTTTAGCAGATTTTAGATGTTCGTAAACAGCTGCACTCATCGGGTGTGTGGACTGGCGTGTAAGAGATTTTAACTTTGATTTTAGGTTGTCCGACAATTCAATACCATGCCAAGTAACATTTAGACTGTCCGAATAGGTAATTGTTCCGGTTTTGTCGAAAACGATGGTATCTATTTTTGAAAATTTTTCAACGACATCTGTTTTCTTAAGATAAAAACCCTTTCTTCCAAAAATACCCATGGTGGTGCCGAAAGTAAAGGGCAAAGTTAAAGCCAATGCACACGGACAAGCAACTATCAAAACTGAAGTGAAGGCTTTAATAATCAGACTTGTATCTAAAAACGCCCAAACTAAAGCTGTCAATATGGATGTTGTAACAACACTTATTGTAAAATACTTGCTAACCTTATCAATTACAGATTCTAAACGAGTGTGTTCCGAACCCTTATCGTCTTGATTCCATAATTTTGTTAATTTGCTTTGTTGCACCTCGTTAATAACCTCCAATACCAGGGCTTCCCCCACCTGCCTGCCGCCGGCAAATAGTTCATCGCCCGCACGCTTTGGAACAGGGCGCGATTCTCCGGTAACAAAGCTATAATCTATGAACGCATTACCTTTCAACAATTTAGAATCTGCGGGTATAAGTTCTAAATTTCGAACCAAAATGCGATCGCCCTTCTTCAGGTGTTCGAGCAAAACGCTATCTTCAATATCATTCGTAAGTTTTGTTACGGCAACGGGAAAATAGGATTTGTAATCGCGCTCAAAAGACAAGGCTTTGTATGTTTTGCCTTGATACCATTTTCCGATTAATAAGAAAAAAATGAACCCGGTAAGAGAATCCATGTAGCCTGCTCCTAAACGAGTTACGATTTCAAATGCACTTTCCAAAAAAATTGCCATAATACCTATTGCTACAGGTAAATCAATGCTAATCATTCGTTTGCGCAAATTTTTGTATGCCGAAAGCAGATAGTCGCTGCCACTATAAAACACAACCGGAATCGCAAATATTAAATTCAAAACACCGAACAACAAACGATACTGCTCGCTTAAACCATCATTCCCCTGTGTGTATTCGGGCCAACTAAGTAACATGGTATTTCCAAAAGCGAACCCCGCAACACCGATACGTTTTAAAAGCGCACGATTTGCTGCTCCGGTATCCTTTTTTCCGTCCAAACGGTCAAGCGTAATTTGCGGAATATAATGAATAGATGAAAGTAATTCGACAATATTGCGCAACGAAATTTCCTTCTCGTTAAACGTTACCGAAACTTCTTTCTTTACAAAATTTACAACCGAATGAGAAATACCTTTATGAAGCGTATTCAAATTTTCTAAAAGCCAAACGCAAGAAGCACAATGAATTGAAGGAATATAAAAAGTTACTTTTGCTGTGTCCCCCTCGTGAAATTCGTAAAGACGTTCTTTAACTTCATCTTTATCCAAATACGCATACTGAGACCCGAAATCTTCGGTCTCAATCTTTATACCCGGAGCCTCAGACAGTTCGTAATAAGAATACAGCTTACTTTGATTCAGAAGTTGATACACTGTTTTACACCCATTGCAACAAAAAGGTTTGTCTTGCCACATAATCGGATGTTTTCCGCAATCTTCGCCGCAATGCACACAGGCTTGTCCCATATTGAAAAATATAATAATGTGCCGACAAAAGTAACGAATTTAGTTGAACTCCGGAGTACCTTGAACTACACTTTTAAATCTATATCAGAAAAATCTCAATATTTGAGAAAAGAACACAGAACTTCCTAAAAAATAGTATTTTTGCAGACAAAAAAAATGGTACTTAGAAATTGGAATATAGAAGACAAATGTATATTTTCACAATACTTCGTTAGATTTTAGAGGTTAGATGTTAGACATTAGACTCAAATCGCTTAATTCCAATCGGTTACAATCATACTCTAATTTGAGAAATTATCTTATCTAATTTACAATGAATCAATATCTTAAATAAAATATTAACGGACTATTATTATCAAAAAAAAAATATTTTTTAACATAAAGTAAAATTAAATTCAATGTATTTTTCACAAAAAGTTGTTTGGGTTACAGGAGCTTCCTCCGGTGTAGGCGAGGCATTGGTGTACGCATTTGCACAAGCAGGAGCAAAACTGATTATCTCGGCACGCCGGGAAGAAGAACTTTTCCGTGTTAAAAAAAACATCCCGATTGCAGATGTGAAAATATTATGTTTAGACCTCGAAAAACACGATGAGCTTCCGGACAAGGCTCAAAAGGCACTTTCATTTTTCGGACATATTGATATTTTATTCAACAACGGCGGGATTAGTCAGCGTTCGTTAGCAAAAGATACCCTAACTGAGGTTGATAAACGACTGATGAATATTAATTACTTCGGTGCCGTAATTTTAACCAAAGCGATATTGCCTTCGATGCTTTCACGAAAATCGGGACATATTGTAGTCATGAGCAGTCTTACCGGTAAATTCGGAACACCTTTGCGCTCGGCATATTCAGCCTCGAAACATGCTTTACACGGTTTTTTTGATTCGCTGAGAGCTGAAATATATTCGGACAATTTGAACGTTACGATTATTTGTTCCGGGTATATTCGTACAAATATTGCCCGCAATGCTGTGCTCGGAGACGGCTCGGCACAATTGGCGAACGACCCCGGAGTTGAAAACGGAATGACGCCGGAACAATTTGCACAAAAAGCACTTTTGGCAATAACTAAACAAAAAAATGAACTTTTACTCGGAGGGAAAGAGCGATT
>DYOJ01000331.1 GCA_020720705.1 Acetofilamentum sp. | reverse complement strand
TATCAATTACCATACTTTTTTGAGTGGATACAAAAAATGACTACAACCTACATAAATTCAGATATTTACACGTTTTCTTACAAATACTATTTAAGAGTCTGCTTTTTTACATCGAAAGTCAAAGTTAAAAACCTGATTATTATTCAAATATAAATTATGCCTTATGAAAAAGTTTTTTTTATTTTTTTCCGCAATTGCCCTTACAAACCTATTTTGGGCTTGCGATATGTCGAACACTGAGGACAAGGATACAATTGATGACGAAATTCCGGAGATGTTCAGCAAAATCGAAGATTCACCGGAGGTTTACAGTCTTGTGTTCGGAGCAGCAGGCAATAACGACGACGAACTTGCCTCCGGCATGGTTGCTGATGCGCAAGGCAACATGTATGCTTCGTTGAACACAACTACCGATGTTATTGTATTGAAAGTCAATGCAGACGGCTCAAAAGCTTGGGCAAAAATTTGGGATGGAATGTATAAAGATTTCAGCCCTGATTCCGGCGAAAATAACGAAACGGGCGGAACGGCAAATTCTGTTTCTATGGATTCGGAAGGTAATATTTATGTCGCGGTATCGGCTTCGGACGTTTCGCAAAATAATTTTTACAGTGCCGTATTGCTGAAAATTAATCCGGCGGACGGAAGTTTAATATGGCAAAAACGATGGAAACACGAAGGAATTGAAGAGACAACTATCCTCGCTTACATGGATGCCCGCGCGTACGCCGTTGATGCAACGCAGGAATATGTGTATCTCACCGGAGCTGACGGACGAAACGGTGTAATGGTTTTAGCGTTTAATAAATCGGACGGGTCGCTGTTTTTTCAAAAATCTTTGGACATCGTTTCGGGAACAAAAGACCGCGGATATTGCATTAAATCAGATAATTCCGGAAATGTATTTATCGGAGGAGTGGACGGAAGTCAGCCTTATTTGGCAAAAATTTCGGGCGCAAATACCGTAAATCCGAATCTTGAATTTGTGAAAAAAATTGACATCGGATACGGTGGGCGAATAAACGGAATTGATATTGATACCGAAAATAATCTATATTTATCGTGCGACCGTCGCGGAGTTGAGACCTATTTCAGCGTTGTAAAATTGGATAACAATGCAACTCTTTTGTGGGGGAAAACATTTCCGGCGAATAACGAAGACCGTAACAATACGCATGTAGTCAAACTTATAGGAGATGCAGTGATGGTCGGCGGACGAATCGGACACGAAGATTTGGACAAACAATTTGGAGACGGAATGGTATTGAAACTTTCAAAATCTGATGGTTCAATGCTCAAACACGGCATTTATTGGTCGGGTGCAGGCGACAATTCTACTGCCGAACATCGTATCAAAGGATTTGCGGAAAATAGTGGTAAGTTACTGATTTACGGACAGATATATACTGGTCCTGATAATTCGTCTCACTACACCGCCCAATGGTTAAAGGCAGATTACGGAACGGAAGATTTCTTGCCCGGCATCAATCCGATAAACGGAGCATCATTTACGGATTACACGCAGGGTGGAGCAGTTACGGCAATCGGGACATGGTCGGATGCGGGTGCTCAATATCAACTTTTGAACGCTAAGGACAAAACCTCCGGCACAGCTCCGGACGGAGACGTGTTTTTTGTGAAAATGACTTTTTAGCTTATTTTAGACATCAGATTACAGAAAACAGACTCTAAAATGTTGTAAATCTGTATTTTAGAAGTTTAGTGCGGACGCTAAGCGCATACAGAAATGCAAGAAGCGTCCGTGCTTTTCACAAGGTTGCGTAATCACATTTATTTACTCATAAATCCATTTTCAAATTCTTCAGGATGCACTCACATTTTAAAAAACTAAATTTGATTTGGGCATTTTTGCTTGTCCAATCACTTATTTTTGCTCTTATTGCATACTTTGTTTTTCGACCTCACGAACAAATGATGACCGCAGCTTCAGCCGAGTATTTATTGTATTTAGCTTATATTTTGGTTATTGCAAGTATTCCGGGCAGTTTCAAAATTTATAAATATTTGTCAGACAGGACACCGAAGCAGCAAAACGAAACCTTACTACTTGCACGATACCGCTCGCTGGTTATTTTCAGGGCAGCCGTTTTGGAAAGTGCAACATTTCTTGCAATTACGGTATATTTGATAACCGGAATTTTCAGTCCGTTGTATGCAGCTTTTTTACCTTTAGTCGCTTTGGCTTTGGCAAAACCATCGGAACGAGAGTTTCGTAAAGATTTTTTTGAACAAGACGAGATTATAGACTACGAAACGGATGAAAACTTAGAAAATGAGTACGAAACGAACGAACGAAATTCTGATTGAGTTTTGTAAAAACATAAATATACTATCATCATGAATAAATTGTGATTACAAACTTATATAAGTGTTTAACAGTCAATTATTTAACATAATTTAAACCCTCAACGATAAATCGTAAACGGTATAAATACACGATATCATACATTTAATAGTTTTTTTATTTGCCATGTAAATATTTTATGCAAATTTAAAATTAAATATTAAATTTGCATAAAAATATGTTTAACACATGATAATCAGACAGATAACAGAACGTATAAAGCTTATGGCGGAAAAATTTCCGGTAATTGCAGTTACCGGACCACGTCAATCGGGAAAAACTACTTTGGTGCGACAAATTTTCCCACAACATACCTATATAAATTTAGAAGATATTGAAAAGCGGAATTTTGCGAAACAAGACCCGAAAGGTTTTTTTGCTGTGTACGGCTCACATCTGATTTTGGATGAAGTGCAATATGTGCCCGAGTTGTTCTCCTACATACAAGTGTTTGCAGATGAGCAACGTATCGCCGGAAATTTTGTGATCACAGGCTCTCAAAATTTTTTGTTGATGGAAAAAATCTCACAAAGTCTTGCCGGGCGAGTTGCCTTGTTTTCACTTTTGCCATTCTCGTATGCCGAACTTCAAAATACACTTTACGATGCGCCGAATTACGAAACTTTTTTGCTGAACGGATTTTATCCTCCGATTTACGACCGTTCGGTTGCACCGGCGGATTGGTATCCAAATTATTTGAATACCTATATCGAACGAGATTTGCACCAAATATTGAATGTCGGCGATTTGTTTCAATTCAGACAATTTGTGAAAATGTGTGCAAACAATATCGGACAGCTCATAAATTTTTCGAGCATCGGAAACGAAATCGGCGTATCAAGTGTTACCGTAAAACGTTGGTTGTCTGTGCTTGAGGCGAGTTACATTGTCTATATTTTGCCGCCGTATTTCCGAAATTTCAACAAACGAATCGCCAAAAATCCAAAATTATATTTTACGGACGTCGGGTTAGCCTCGCATTTATTAGGCATAAAAAATACTGATCAGATGAATTTTCATTTTATGAAAGGGCAATTGTTTGAGAATTTTATCATCACAGAACTTTTGAAATTTAAACTCAACACGCAAAACGGAATGGATTTGTTTTTTTGGCGCGACAGTAATAAAATTGAAGCCGATTGCTTGTTGGAATACGGCAATTCGCTGACACCAATAGAGATAAAATCAAGTCGAACTGTTAATTCTGATTTTTTCAAGAATTTGACAAAGATTGAACAAATTGTTCCGAATATTACAAAATCCTATCTTGTTTACGGCGGAACCGAGAAGCAAATTCGCAACTCAACCCACGTCGTTCCGTGGAACGGTTTACAAACAATAACAAATGATATGAGTTCAACTGCCTGACAGAAATGCAAATAGGTAGTATTTGTAAGAAAACGTGTAAATATTTGAATTTATGTAGTGTCTGTAAGAAAACGTATAAATACTTGATTTTATGTCAATTATATTCTTT
>DYOJ01000330.1 GCA_020720705.1 Acetofilamentum sp. | reverse complement strand
TTGTTGCGACACAGAAAAAGGACAATGCGGTAAAAACGGAAAAGGCTGTAATGGAAAATGTGGTAATCCCGCTTGTCATTGCCCAACTAATAGTACAAACTTTACAATTCCATTATTTGACGGATTTTTAGGAATTAAAATAATCGTTAGCAAGTCAAACTTTTACTATCAAGACACCTATTTTTCGTCAGGTTTTTTTTCTATTTGGCAACCGCCCAAAATAGGCTAATTCCTTGCCTTGACAGCCATAGGTCTGTCCAATTGAAAGCAATTTTCTTGCTTTCCAATTCAATCATTTACAAAACTTAAATTTTTCAAAAAATGAAACGGAGTTCGTGAATTCCGCTTCGTATAAAATATTAATATTATGAACAAATCAATAAAAATATTGATGGCAATTACGTTATTGCTATCATTCACAGCGTGTAATGCTCAAATCAAAAACGCTAAAACCGAAAGCGTAAATATTTACGGTAACTGTGGTATGTGCGAAAGCGCCATCGAAAAAGCAGGTAACATTAAAAATGTAGCCCAAGTAGATTGGAATAAAGATACCAAAATGGCTACCCTAACTTACGACCAAATCAAAACCAATCAAGACGAAATCTTAAAACGCATTGCATTGGCAGGTTATGACAGCGACCAATTTCTTGCACCTGATGATGTGTATGCCAAACTTCCCAATTGTTGTCAATATGAACGAGTGAAAAAATCGGAAACTGTAAAATCAGAAACGATTGATGACCATTCAATGCACAATCACGATGCAATGACTGATAAAACAACTGAAACAAAACAAGAAGTTAATCAACTCAAAGCAGTTTTTGACAACTACTTTGCTCTGAAAGATGCTTTGGTAAAATCTGACGGCAATATGGCTTCCGATAAAGCCAAAGAATTGCTCAATGCTCTTAATGTTGTTCAAATGAATAAACTTTCCAATGAACAGCATACCGTTTGGATGAAAGTAATGAAGGACCTAAAATTTGATACCGAACACATTGAAGAAACCAAAGATGTAGGGCATCAACGAGACCATTTCAATACTTTGTCTGATAATATGTATCAACTCTTGAAGGTTTCAAAACAAGAAACGCCTACTTATTACCAACATTGCCCAATGGCAAATGATGGAAAAGGTGCTAATTGGTTGAGCAAGGAAAATACGGTGAAGAATCCTTACTACGGATCTCAAATGCTTACTTGTGGTAAAACGGTTGAAACAATAAAATAAAAATATAGGGTAGCCTTCGGCTACCCTATTAATAATTTTAAAAATGAAATTTCTCAAATGGATAATCAAAAAAATATTTATAAAAAACTGTTGCCCTTAGTGGTATTACTATTGGTAACTACAAACCTATCCGCCCAAAAAGTGGTGCGATACGACCTTTATGTAAAAGACACTATCGTCAATTTTACAGGAAAGGAAAAAAGGGCAATTGCCGTAAACGGACAAATTCCAATGCCAACACTCACCTTTACCGAAGGCGACACGGCAGAAATTCACGTACACAACCAACTTAAAGAAAGTACATCATTGCATTGGCACGGTTTGTATTTGCCTAATAAAGAAGATGGCGTTCCGTACTTAACCCAAATGCCCATTGAGCCAAATACTACGCACATTTACCGTTTTCCAATTATTCAGAACGGTACACATTGGTATCATAGCCATAGTGGACTACAAGAACAAATAGGAATGTATGGTTCGCTGATTTTAAAAAAACAAGAAAATGACCCTACTTTCAGAAAAGGGATTGACGATTTGCCAACCGTACCTATTATTTTAAGCGAATGGACAAACTATAAACCCGAAAACGTACACCGAATGTTGCATAACGCTTCGGATTGGTTCGCCATAAAAAAAGGCACTACGCAAAGTTATGCAGAAGCCATAAAAGCAGGACATTTTAAAACTAAACT
The DNA here is from genome assembly GCA_020720705.1 of Acetofilamentum sp. GTDB lineage: Bacteria > Bacteroidota > Bacteroidia > Bacteroidales > JAADGE01 > DYOJ01. The sequence continues at coordinate 1,920 of DYOJ01000330.1, read as the reverse complement.
GTCCAACGAATGGAAACGAATGTGGGCAATGGATGTAAGTGATGTGTATTATGATAAGTTTCTCATTAATGGAACATCGGAAAACCGGCTTTCCCAATTTAAAGCAGGCGATAAAGTGCGATTACGAATTTCTAACGGTGGTGCTTCTTCTTATTTTTGGCTCACGTATGCAGGTGGTAAAATTACCGTAGTAGCCAATGACGGCAATGATGTGGAACCTGTCGAAGTAGATAGATTGATTATTGGAGTTTCCGAAACCTATGATATAATCGTTACTATCCCGGCAGAAAACACTTCACACGAATTTTTGGCAACACCTGAAGACCGCACTAAATCGTCATCTATTTACATAGGTTCAGGCATCAAACAATTGGTAAGTCCATTACCCAAACTGAAATATTTTGAAGGAATGAAGATGATGAACGATATGATGAATATGGACGGCACAATGAACGATATGGGAATGGAAATGTCATTACAAAAAATGGATATGAACACGGTAATGTATCCTGAAATTACAGGAGATGAAGAACCTATGAAAATGGATACAATGCCAGAAATGGATATGGAGAATATGGACCATTCCAAGCACGGTTCAAGTAATACGGATATTGTAACATTGAATTATGCAATGCTTAAATCACCCACAATAACAACATTGTCAAAAGTTGCACCAATCAGGGAATTAAAGTTTGAATTAACCGGCAATATGAACCGCTATGTGTGGAGTATGGACAACAAAGTGCTCTCGGAAGCTGACAAGATTTTAATAAAAAAAGGAGAAATTGTAAGAATTACACTCTACAATAATTCTATGATGCGACACCCAATGCACTTACACGGACACGATTTTAGGGTAATCAACGGTCAAGGCGATTATGCACCCCTTAAAAATGTGTTGGACATAATGCCGATGGAAACCAATGTAATTGAATTTGAAGCCAATTTAGATGGCGATTGGTTTTTTCATTGTCATATTCTCTACCATATGATGGCAGGAATGAACCGTGTTTTTAGTTATGAAAACCAAGAGCCAAATCCGTTGTTGCCCGATAAAAAATGGGCTTACAAAAAATTGCAACGAGAAAGCAACGCATTGCATTTTATGGCTCAAAATGATTTTGCTACCAATGGACATGATGGAATGGCAATGTTGCAAAATACTCGTTGGAGTTTTGGAACTGAATGGCGTTTAGGCTATAATGAGCACCACGGCTACGAATCTGAAACCCATATTGGTAGGTATATTGGTAAAAATCAATGGCTTATGCCTTTTGTTGGTTTTGATTGGCGATATAGAAAACAAGATGGAGATTTTGAAAAAAACCTTTTTGGGCAAACCAATACAAAGGATAATAGAACACAGTTTAGTTTGGGTGTTGCCTACACTTTGCCTATGCTTGTAATTCTGCAAACTGAAATATACCACGATGGAAACGTAAGAGTACAGTTAAGGCGAGAAGATATTCCTATTTCAAAAAGGTTCAGAGCATCATTTATGGTAAATACTGACAAGGAATATATGGTCGGTCTCAATTATATAGCAGGTAAAAATTTAGGATTCAGAACACATTATGACAGCGATATGGGTTTTGGAGTTGGACTGACATTAAATTATTAAAGCCAACGCAAAAAGCCATACACATTGCCAAGCAGCACCAGCCGACCCACAATCCAAAACTTGGCAAAGAGTATAGCTTCCTCAACGCTGACAGACAAACTGAACGAAAAACAACGAAGGCACAACAATGTATAAACGCAATAGCGGGTTTAGTGGTAAAATAAAGTTTTGTACATTTAACTAACTTTGTGCTAAACGGAAAGTGAATTGCTTTTTAATCCGCTACTGCGTTTATACTTGACCGCGTTATCGGCTATGGTTTCTGAAAATTCCGGTGGAATTTACTCCGATTATTGCCA
>DYOJ01000329.1 GCA_020720705.1 Acetofilamentum sp. | reverse complement strand
CACGCTTTTCTTTTGCCGGCATAACTTCGTAAAGTAGAACTAAATACTAAATACTAACTACTTAATACTAACTACTTAATACTAAAACAGTTATAATTTGGCTTTAAATGTCCATGTGAAATAAAATTCAGCGATAACAGTTCCTTGCGCATCTGTTCCGACAGATTTAGCTTCAACGGTTTTGCTCTCACGGGTTGAGATGCAACTATCAACCGCAGATTTTATTTTTTCGCCGTCCGAACATTTGAACCAGACCATTTCGGTTGCTTTCTTCTTAAATTCAGCACGCATTCCCAACACAAGCATTGAGACTGAGGGTGTTCTGCCGTAAACTTCAGCCAAAGCCAATACCCCTGTGGACAATTCTGCCGCCATAGCTTGGGACGCAAAATAGATTGAACGAAACGGATTTTTTGTCAGAAACTTAAACGGAATTTTCACAACGGCATGCTGCTCTGAAATTTCGGAAACACGAACGCCGGAGAAATAGGCAGCCGGAAGTTTCTTAAACATGAACAGCCTGAATTTTAACTTGTTTGCGACAAGTGCTCTGAAAGCATTTGATTGAATCATATCTTTGACAAATAATAATGAGAAAACTACTGATAAACAGCTACTTATTTCTTCGATAACATTTCGGTACGTAAGGTAAATTCCGAGATTTGCGGAGTATGTTCGGGTCTCATTCCTTGACGTATCCGGAATTTATAGACACCAATGTCGGGAAACGCCACCTCACGTTTGTATAACAAAGTTGTTGTTACCGTTTGCCCTTCGTGGTTTCCGAGCCATTTGCCCGAAGGTTCCGCCATATCAAATTCAAGCGTATCGGTTTGCAAAGTTCCGTCAGGTGCAAGCACTTCGGCATAAAGCCAAAGGTTTGAGGTCGAATAATTTTCGGAGCTTTTAATGTCAAAGAATAAATAATAAATTTGATTTTTTTGCTGTATATCTAATTGAAATTCAGCAACTTCTTCGATATTCCAAATCCCGTCCTCAAATTTATGACTTTGCATAAAATAACTCTGCTCTGAGCATGACATCAGGAAAATCAGACCGAGAAATATCAAAATAATCAGACTATTCTGTTTTCGGAGGTGTGTCATCATTCGGATTTTGAGGTGGACGTTCACTCTTTTTGACAAGTTTTTTTATGCCGGTAGTATTCTGATTTTCCTGCTGATTTTCAGGCTGTTTGGCAATCTGTTTTTCAGGTTGCTTCACGGCTTGTTTTTCAGGAAAATTTTCCGGCTTGTTCTCGGACTTATTCTCCGGCTTGCTCTCGTTTTTAGGTATTATGGGCTTCTTTTTAATATTTTTTGGTGGATTCTGTTTTTGTTGGTTCGGATTCGGTGTCGTAAGTTCAGGCTTTTTATTTACAGAAGCTTCTTTATTTTGAACATCCGATTTTTCAGTTTCTGTAGAATTGGAGACAATTTTGGACTTGTTGTTACGTTTTTTCTTCTTGTTTTTATTTTTATTATCGAATCGAGTAATACTGTCGTCCAAATCATGGGTATAGCTAAGTTCAACAATTTCTTCGAAATCAGAAATACCCATTAGTTTTTCGGGGACATTTCCGGATTTGTTCATACTGATAATTTCGTGAACCCTGTCCACAGAAATTCCGGTAACATTTTTGGGGTAATGCTCGTCATAAGAATACCAAATGGTTTGTTTATGAACATCGGTTTTGAAATAATACGCTGTCCCTTCGGCAGTTTGCAAGGGTAATCTGCCCGGAAAGTCCTTTTTGGCATCCAAATAAGTATCTTGTTCAAAATTGAGGCAACATTTTAACTTCCCGCATTGTCCTGCAAGTTTTTGGGGGTTGAGCGAAAGTTCTTGGTCGCGAGCAGTATCCGTACTGACGGAAATAAAGGTAGTCATCCACGAAGAACAGCATAATTCCCGACCGCAAGAGCCGATTCCGCCTATACGTCCGGCTTCCTGTCTTGCTCCGATTTGTCGCATTTCAATCCGAATTTTAAATTCATCGGCGAGTGAGCGAATAAGTTGCCTAAAATCAACACGGGAATCCGCAATGTAATAGAAAATTGCTTTTGAACCGTCTCCCTGAAATTCAACATCACCGATTTTCATATCCAGCTCCAATCGTTTTGCAATTTGACGGGAGCGTAACATCACTTCTTGTTCGCGGGCGATAGCCTTTTCATACTTTTCGATGTCCATATCCTTAACTTTGCGATACACCTTCTTTAGCTCCTCGGTATGTCGCACACGTTTTACACGCATTTGCTCACGTACAAGCTCGCCCGTGAGCGATACTGTGCCGATGTCATGCCCGGGCGATGCCTCGACAGCAACCATGTCACCTTCTTTCAATCGTAAGCCGTTTACATTATGAAAGAAGGCTTTACGTGTATTTTTGAATCGAACTTCAACAATATCAGGCGTAGATTCATTAAGCGGTAAATCAATCAGAAAATTATAGACATTCAATTTATTGCAACTGCTTGGATTGCATTTTCGTTCTCCGTCAAGCGTTTGTATAGAGCAACCTCTGAGTAAATTAACTTCTTTTTCCATATTTAAAATAACAATATATATAATGGCTCCTTGTCGGGAGCTGATTGGATGTGTTGTTTTCTTTATCGTTTCGGCAGTATTTTTTACAAATTTAGGCAAAATTTTTTATTCTAAAAATTTAAAATTTTCAGTCAGATAACACCTAAAATCAAAGAACGTAAAAATAGGTTATTTTTAGTGCGAACTCACCTTCAATAATTGTGCTGTTTTCAGTGCTAAATCGAGAAAAATCAATTTTTCATACCCGTTTCGCTCAATATGTTTGTGAGCCAAATTGAACTCGTTGGTGAGATACGAAATATTTTTAGAATGAATATACTGATGGAATTTTTCGGCGAAAACTGCTTCTTTTTCAGTAAGATATACTAATGAATCCTTTTGTTCAGGAACGAGGGTGAGCATAAAATTCTCGCGGATAAGACGCAAGGCATAATCAATAAAAATCTTTTGACGTTCTCTGCCGAGTTTCGCTATTTTGTCAGTCCAAGCCAACAATTCGGAGACATTCATTGTAAAACTATGCCGCATCATTTCTGCAAAAAGGGTAAAATATTCAGAAACAGCATCCGAATCATCTTCGAGTATTTTTTTTGCACGGAGAAAATTACCGTCCGACAATCTCACGAGTTCTTTTGTTTTGTCTTCGCTTAAATTATAAGTTTCTGTTAATGCTGTAAACATACTCTCGGCATCAATTTTCGGGATTTTCACCAATTGAGTGCGCGATTGTATGGTTTTTAAAACAGATTCGACAGAATTACTGACCAAAATAAAAATAGTTTTCGGCGGCGGTTCTTCTATAAGTTTGAGCAATTTGTTAGAAGCCGAAGGATTCATTTTTTCGGGCATCCAAAGGATTAAGACTTTATACTCAGCCTCAAACGCCTTGTAATTCAGTTTTTTAATAATCACTTGACTCTCCTGAGCAAAAATGCCGGCTTGTTTATTATCCGAACCGAGCCGATGTAACCAATCGTCAAAATCATGGTAGTTCGACTCTGACAGATACGAACGCCAATCGGTGAGATAGTCGTCGCTGACTGGTTTTAATAACTTCGGAGAACTGACGACAGGAAATACAAAATGTAAATCGGGATGTGCCAATTTCTGATATTTTATACAAGCCGGGCATGTGCCGCATGAATCTCCGTCTGTTTTTTTTGTGCAACAAAGATATTGTCCGTAAGCAACCGCCATTGCCAAGGCACCGTTCCCGTCCGAGCCTTCAAACAGCCATGCATGGCTTATCCTGCCGGTATCTACGGTAGATACCAATTTCTTTTTAACATGCGCATTGCCGGCAAT
>DYOJ01000328.1 GCA_020720705.1 Acetofilamentum sp. | reverse complement strand
TATCAAATCTTGATGCCCAACCTTTGTCAAAACCTGCTTCTTTATGGCTTTGCGGGATTTTATAGTTCAAAATCATCTGGAATGGGGTTGGCAGATTTTATTAACTCAAATTCATAATAATTGCATAAATTGTTAAGTGAGTTCTTTTTGATAGATTTCTCACCCTCTTCTGAAAAGTTACCTAAAAGAAGAAAATCAATTAATGCTAATCTGACATCTTTTTTACTATTAAGATTTAAAGCAAAGTGTCTAATTTTTGATAATTGGTTATCGCATAAACTGTAATACATAATTATCTACCTTTATAATTTTCACCATTTTCAGTCAATTTATAATGTCCAGATATTTCATTCGAACGAATATATAGTTTTTTGCTGCTTTTGTGGCCACTATGAACTTCATGTGTATTTATTTCTCCTCTAATTGTATTTCTGAAAGTTTCTAATTTGTATTTACTTTCGAGATTTTTTGCTTTAATCTGAGTTTCTAATTCCACATAAATATCTTTAAGTGATACGTATTTATTACCTTTCTTGTTATTTTCTTTAATGAAATTAATTATCATTAAATTTATAGAGGGAATTGTTCCCGGTAAGTTGTATTCTTCTTGTTTTAATTCAATAATTTCCTTTTTTACATAAATATCAATAACCTTCCTTACAGACTTATCTAATTCGTTTTTTATATTTCCATATTTGTTTATATAATTTTTTGAAGGTTGAAAAATACTGTCAGTAAATTTAATTTCATTGTAAATAGCATCTAATTGATTAAAATATATTGGTTTGTATTCTCTAAAAATGGTATTAACCTCAAAATTTGTAGTTAAGCCACCACCTGTAAAATTTGAAGAACCAACGATAGAACTATATTTTGTTCCTTTTGATAACTCTGTATGAAACATATATATTTTGGGGTGGAAAACTAATTCGTTATGATTATCTCGTTTATCTCCAAAACAATAAAATTCAAAATTTTCGTATTTATTTTTAATTTCGTTTAATGCATTTAATGCTTCCGCATCAGTCGTTTTAAAATCTAAACCAACAATAAATTCAATCTTTGCATTATTTGAAGTCAAAGCATAATCAATACTTTTGTATAAATAATCCAAACCCGTTCTGCGTAAAAAAGCAACAGCAATTTTTACAGACGTGCTTTCGACTAATTCGCTTTTTATGACGTCTGCAAGCGCAAAATTTGTATTCGATAAGATTTGAATTTTAGGCTGCATTTCAATATTTATTATTTTTTAAAAAACTTATTTGAATTTTCAAACACTTTTGTTTTGCCTTTTCGTTTAAAATATTCTCAAAAATCCAATTAGTTAATTTTGTTTTATTACCTATGTATCTGCGACTTTCCAAATTGATTGTTTTTTCGACAATCATTTCGGGAAATAAAAGGTGGTTTCTTTTTGATAATTGAGTTGATGACTGCATTTCGCAAAAAAAATAGATAAACAAAGTGAGATAGAATGCAATATTAAAATCTTTTTTTCAAACCTGCAAATTGATTATTTTTGCAATTATTTTATGATATTCAACATGACAGAGAAGGAATTTTTAAAAAGTATTGAAGGGTTGCGCTCAAAAAATGACACCATCGTAGCCGATACCTTAGACTTGATTGAGCTGCAAGGCGACCACAGACACATTGTTCCGATGTGTGAGTTACTTGATAATCAAATTGATACGTTTGTATCGCAACGTATCTTCGATATTTTGTACAGCTTGAAAATTCAATCTGCTGTTCCGGAGCTTATCAAGGCGATAAAGTCAAGTTCGGAGATACTCACAAAACGTAAGTTGCTGACAGCATGTTGGAGTTCGGGGCTGGATTTCAGTGCCGAGTTACCCGATATTTGTCGAATTTTTATGTCCTCCGATTTTGAAACAGCTTTTGAAGCTTACACGCTTATAGAAACTACCGACACCGCAAATATTAATCAAGTTATTGCTAATGAGTGTTATCTGATTATTTCTTCGGACAACCGGTCTTTAAATATTCACAAAATTCCGTTACATACACAATTGAATCAAATGTTTACTGCAATATCTTCGTAAACGATTTCGGAGAATGTAACCATACGAAAGGGTATTTAGGCAAAAAAGTTTTTTTTTAATAAAATGATTTTTTATCTTTGGGCATGCAAAATGAAATTTGTTAAACACATAATATTATAGTGAATATGGAAAGTTATTTCGAAAAAGTAAAAAATTATCTGCTCGAACTGAATTACGAAATCGTAAAAGAAGTTCCGGAAGAAGGTGTGCTTGTCATTGACCAAGAAGAAGAAGGTATCAAAAATCTAATCTTAGATGTTGAAGAACCGATTCTTATCATGGAACAATACATTTTTAAAATGAAAGCTGACAGCGGCGATATTTATAAATGCCTGCTCAAAAAGAACAGAGACATCATACATGGTGCGTTTGTGCTTGACGAAGAAGGACGAGTTATTTTCCGCGATACCCTCCAAGTTGAGAACTTAGACAAAAACGAACTCGAAGGCTCTCTCAATTCCTTGAAATTACTTATGGCTGAATACGGCAGCAAAATTATTGAATTTGCCGCATAAGTCAATGAAAATAAATTGCTCAAATCCGACTTTTTAGTCGGATTTTTTGTTTAGTAAGCAAAAATTTAGAACTTTGCGAAAAAAAAATTATAAGCATGAACGAAGCATTAGATATTCTAAATAAAATTAATTGGTTTCTCAAACCTGTTTCAGACATAATCTGGTTTTTGTTTTCGCAACCAACGGGTCGCCGGATTTTGGTGCTTATTTTTGGGGCATATCTGTTCATTCCGGCTTATGATGCCGTGCGTGTGCGCACGCTTGCTGCAAAAGCTGCCTCTAATTTTGGTTCGGGTCGTATCGGATTTATCGAAAAATTATATGTTTTCGGCTCGGCAATCACAAAAAATTTTACGAAAATTATTACCAATGCTCCCGTGATTTTGATTTCGCTACTCGTACTTATGCTGGTAGTCGGAATTTCTAAGAGTATCGAAAGTATCAATCAATTCTCTGAAAATCAGACACGTATTAAGGAACTAACAACCGTTGTCAAACAACTTGACCAACGATACAAAGTTGCCGAAGTGAATATTTTAGACAGAAACCCCAAAACGGATACCACTAAGTTGGAACTTCGCTTTTTCGACAATTCGCTCAATCAATATCTTGAAGTGAAGCAGCAAATCACCCTAAAAGGCGGTATTATTTACTTTGATGCCATGATTTTGAATTTTGAATACAGCGAAATTACCGACAATGCCAAACGCAACTTAGTATTACCTTATCGAATTTTTACAAATGCCATTGCCCCTGCAAAAGGAATTGAACTCAAACTTAAGGATGAAAAGGGGATACCTTACATTTATAAACGCAACAACAAAGAGGTCTATGGAATGGATATTGAACAGTATAACAAATACTTAGAAGAATTTGTAACCTACATGACAGACGATGAAGCCGCTCGAAAAGCCGGAATTCGTAACACCAACGGAGGCAACGCCGTGCATACGTTCAGCCAAGTAAAAACCGGACAGAAATACACCATTTGGGTCGAGCAAACCGGTGGATTGGTGATTAAGGACGGTGATGAATTTTAACTGCTATTTTGTGAACTAATATATTAGAATTTTGAATGTCTTAAATTTCTTTGGGCTTACTGATTTTCATTTTAACTGTTTTAAGCTGAATATCTACAATATTTCTCAAGATATTGAAGAATTTATAAAACCTTCAGCCCTAAACTTTCAACTCAAACAATATAGCTAGTTCTTGTCATGCCTCTTCTGACGTTTCCATGTCCTATCGGACGATGGAAAGTCTCTACTGACCTG
>DYOJ01000327.1 GCA_020720705.1 Acetofilamentum sp. | reverse complement strand
GTGTATATTATGAATAACTATTAGAGTTTTGGCACACAAATTGATTTATAAAATTACTCAAATTTTAATATTTTTTAACAAACGTAATTTAGGAAAAATGAAAAATTCAGTTTTTTTTCTTGCAATGGTATTTATCGGATACCAAGCGATAGCGCAGCCGGGGACGCATGGGAATAGGCGCGGCGGTTCAGAAATTGTAATAACGCTGTGGGACGATTCACCTTTTACCGTAGTGTTCGACCATGCTGTGTATAATGCCCCTTCAAATGTTTTTAGATTGGACAATGTGGAACCCGGACTACACAAAATTGTGGTCAAACAGAGTAAGTTCGGAAGATATGGTGAAGTGGTTGAGATTTTATACAGAGGTGATGTGAGAATTCCTGCAAATTCACGACTGATAACAAAAATCGGCAGACATTACAATCTTGAAATTATCAGAGAAGAAAGGCTTGGCGGTGCAGGACACGGCGGTCATGGCGGACACGGCGGCGGTTATTACAATTCCGGACACGGCGGTTACTATGGTAAACCTCCGCTCATTTTCGAAGACTTAAAAATTTCTTTGCAAAATGCTGATTTTGAAAGTGACAGACGAATGATTGCAGAACAGGCAGTTGTTACAAACAGTGTCATTGCAGATGATATTTACAGAATCTTAATGTTTTTTGATTTCGAATCCACTAAATTAGAATTTGCAAAATTTGCATATCCGCACTGTGAAGACAAAAATAATTTTTATCGTGTAAATGATGCCTTTTCATTCAGCAGCAGTATCAGAGAACTCAATGATTATATCTTAACTTACGGAAGACGAGGCGGCACTTACCAATATTACGATTATCACGGGGGACATTAAGTCATACTCTTTTTGTTTTATAGGGAGTTCAAATCTCCCTTTTTTTATGGAAATTCGTAAATGATTCATCATAATTGAAACTCAAATTTTAGAAATCATGAATGTTAAATCTGTCTTTTCGATAATGTTTCTTAGCGTGTTGCTTTTTGTAAACACGGCTTTAAAGTCGCAAGAATCAAAGATTCAAGTAGCTTTACTTTTGGATACAAGCAACAGTATGGATGGTCTTATTGACCAAGCCAAAACTGAACTTTGGAGTGTTGTCAATGAATTATCCAAAGCTCAACAGCAAAACCAAGCCGCTACTCTTGAAATTGCTCTGTATGAATACGGTAACGACAACATTGAGGTAGCTGACGGCTACGTTAAACGAGTTGTTAACTTTACATCTGACCTTGATTTAATCTCGGAAAAATTATTTGCACTTACAACAAACGGAGGGTATGAGTATTGTGGACATGTAATTCAAAATGCTACCAAGGATTTGCAATGGAGTAAATCTGACAAAGATTTAAAGATAATATTTATTGCCGGAAATGAAGAGTTTACACAAGGAAATGTAGATTACAAAATGTCATGTAAAGATGCGGAAACAAACAATATTATCATTAACTCAATTTTTTGCGGAGATAAGGAAGAGGGTATCAGATATTTTTGGAAAGATGGAGCCGAACTTGCAAAAGGAACATATTTAACGATTGACCAAAGCAAAACGTCAGCATATATCGAAACACCTTATGATGATGAAATGCTCCGACTTAGTACTGAATTGAATAAAACCTATGTCGCTTACGGAGCCGATGCTGAGGAGTATTCAGTAAGGCAGGAAACTCAAGACTTAAACGCTGCGGGCAGCAATAGAGGAGCAGCCGTAAGTCGTGCTGTATCAAAAAGTTCGCATGTTTACAAAAATTCAGGTTGGGATTTGATTGATGCAGTGGATGATAAAATTGTGGACATTGATAAGTTGGAAAAACAAAATTTGCCCGAAGAAATGAAATCAATGACAAATGAAGAAAAGTTGAAATACATCGAAACTAAAAAAGCTGAACGTATTCTGATTCAGAAAAAAATAGCTGAAAATAATAAAAAACGAGAAGCATATATCGCCGCTAAACGTATTGAAAACGCTGAAGATGACACACTCGGAAACGCAATGAAGTTGCTTGTAAGAGAGCAAGCAGAAAAGAAGGGGTTTCTATTTTTAGACTAACGTATTCTAATTTTGATATTTTAAAGTCGCTTAATTGCGACTTTTTTTTTAATGAATATTTAATCATTTTACTAAATTATTAAATATCAAATGTTTGTAATGTGTATTGTTTGTAAAACACGGTTGAATTATTATATTAATTACGCTTTGTTCTTGTAACGTATTTGTGATGAAATTTTCATTTTCAATAAAAAATAACTTTTTGTAAAACAAAGTGTATATTTTTTTTGTTTTATAAAAAATGTGTTTATCTTTGCATCGTATTTAAAACAGAGAAATCGGATGTGTGTTCCGTATAATACAGATAAATGGAGGGCTTATACAAGCAATTTGCTTTCAGAATCAGAAGCATAACGACAAGCTACAAACGATTTTTGTTCGATATTGTAGATTGGAGCCATAAATTGGTGATTATAAAAGGAGCACAAAAAATTGGAAAATCATATTTAGCTTTACAATATGCAAAGTTAAATTGCAGTAAAAATGGAGATTACCTATACGTAAATGCAAATGATTTCTATTTTCTTTCAAATTCTTTGCAAGATACAGCAAGAAAATTCCGAGAACAAGGCGGAAGGCATCTCATAATAGATGATGTTCACAAATATGCCGGATGGGAGGAGGAACTTGCAGACGTTCTTTACAAGTATGATGATTTATCAATCGTTCTGATAGGTTCGATTACCTATAATTGGCAACAAAACGAAAAGATTAATGCTTTGGCTGCTGAATATGAGCTGCCCGGCTTATCATTTCGGGAGTATGTGAACTTTTCAACAGGGCTTACTCTTGGCAAACGTTCTATTGATGAAATATTTAACGATTACGCAAATATTTCAACTGAACTCAGTAAATTGTTTGACCCGATGATGTTGTTTCAGTCATATTTGAGCTATGGATATTATCCGTTTTTTATGGAAAACAGATTAAATTCACAAGTTCTCGTAAATGAAACTGTTTCATATACAATTGAACACGATATTACATTTGTGAAAAAAGTTGATTTTGGCGGAGTTATTCGACTAAAACGTTTATTTACAATGCTTGTTTCGTCTGAAAATGATAGCCCGAACACTTCAGCACTCGGAGATACACTCGGCTCGTCTCGCAGAACGATTTTGGAGTATATGGAATATCTTGCGCAGGCACGTTTGGTTGTTAATTTTCGTGATAATCAAAACAAAGAAGGGCAATATACAAAACCGCAACAGGTTTATGTTGCTAATTCAAATATACTTGGAGCAATGTTCCCTGATAAAAACAATCTGCTTTATGAAATGAAATGTTTTTTCTTCAGTCAATTGTTATATGTTACGGAAATAGAGCAGGGGAGTGCAGACGATTTGATAATAGATAGCAAATATAAAGTGAAATTACAAACTGACATTTTGGCAGATAAATCATTGTTTGGTGATTTTGATGGATATTCAGTTGTAAAACACATTGAAGTAGGATATAGAAATAAAATTCCATTGTGGTTGTTCGGTTTTGTGTATTAGATTTATTCTTCGTGATTCTTCTCTCAGATTTTAGGGGTATTTTTTGATTGAGAATGTGCAAGCCGATACACACCACAAGCCTCGCCTAAGGGCGAGGCTTTTTTTTTGTATGATTGTCTATTATGAAAATACACAACTGTTTTAGACCTGTTCGTAACCTGAGGTGTTTTTACATTATAAGGGTTCACAATGAAAACTTGTGTAAACTCAAAATAATCGTTATGATATAATGTTTATTTCTACTTTACGAAGTTATGCCGGCAAAAGAAAAGCGTGGACGCTTATTGC
>DYOJ01000326.1:1239-3861 GCA_020720705.1 Acetofilamentum sp. | reverse complement strand
TGTAGCGCGTATAAGAACTGTTCCTTGAGGTCTTGTTCAGACTGTCAAGAAACCTGTTTACCATTGTATCCGTTGCCGGAATGAAGTTTGCACGTGCCATTGTTTTCAAATCGCGTTGCGTGTATTTCAACTCCGACAAGGTGAACTCAAGAAATACATCTTTGATGATGTTGCCGAGTTCGTTTTCGGTGTATGTTCTGTTTCCTTTTTTCAGTTTGTCAAGTGCCGACGTGTAAATATCCGTCTCGCTAAACCACATCCGCGTTGTGCGCGGTGTGATAATTTCACGATTTTGTAAAAAATGTAAAAATGCCGGTATTTCTTTAATCATATCTTGAAGTAAATCAACATTTTCAACAGGCAATACCGGAATTTTACGCACCCAATAACGAATTTCGTCTTTATCTATCTTGATAAAATCCTCTTCGTTGTTCGAGCACAGTATAAACTTGCCAAAAAACTCAATCTCTTTCTTATCAATACCTTTTGATTCCGCCTTATAACTTCGCCCTGTGCTTAGGTTTTTTATACGTTCGGAATCTTCTTTTTTTTCGAGGAAAGTTTCATCAACACCGATTATCAACTTCGTAGCCCAATCGGAATTAAACTGACTTCGGAAGTCTTCGTTAGTATTGATGGTCATATTTGCGCCGAAAATCTCTTTCATAAGATTTAGAAACGTAGTTTTTCCGGTTTTTCGTTCCACAGAAACGAGTGAGAGTATCGGGAGTATCTGCGTTGGATTCAGGTAAAGAATCGAAATGAAATCGAGTCCTAACTCATATTGTTCGCCAAAAATGTGGCGAATGAAACCTAATATATTATCAGTATTACTGCCGGAGAGTGTATCAGGGAAATATCTCGGAGGTTCATACCGATTATAGAAACCATTAATTACACGCTGATACTTGATGTTACTCGGAATTGTGCAGAAACCAAGATATCTGGGAATTTCGATAAGAAACCGTTTAGTGTGGTCATCTACAATAGCCTCACGGCTCCATTTCACGACTGTCTCTAAACTATCTCCCGAAATAAGGGGTTGATGTACAATCCTATAGTAAATAGTACCGATACGCATATACTCAGCATCCTGCATAGCTTGCTCTGACTCGCCCTTGATTATTTGCGTATAATCTTGCATAATTAAATTCATCAACTAATAATATACTCTACTCTAACTTTATACAATTTTAGTTTTTTAATTATCTCGTGCCCTCTTAAATGGTCGGGACATATAAGATGATTATGAGTATCACTATATCGAAATCCGATAGCAACAGCTTCAGACATAATTGCATTTCGTAAATGGTATGTTTTCGATGATTCAAGTAATTTCTTAAGATTTGTTATTGCCGGCACAATTCTTTTTATTGTTGTATCCCTTATTTTTAGAGATAACTCTTGCACCAAATATTGTACATCGAATTTATCGAACAATTCTGTGTGCAATAGTGCAGTGTTCTGCTCATAATTTTCCAAAGCAGCATTGACATTAAGTATGAATTCTTCGTGTCGTTTTTCAATTTCTATTTTGTGAAGTTCGACAACTCTGTCGTGTTCAATTTTATGAGATTTAAGCACGCTTGCCTTGTATTCTTTCTTATCTTCTTCTAATTTGGCTTGCTTTTTCTTGTAATCAGCCTCCAAAGTATCAATTCGCATATCGAACAACGCCTGAATGACACTTTTGATTGAATCGAACTCTTCATTCAGCGATTCCATTTTCGCCAAATCTTTTTGTTTTGGATTAGCTACCAAAACTTTCTCTTGCTGTGATTTGAAGGACAGCAAAAAATCTTCTAAACTTTTCAATGTTTTCAATGTTTTCATTTTTTTTACTTTTTTAATTTATTAAGATACCTTTCAATTATCAACTTGACTTCATAGTCAGTTAGGTTCTTATTTTTAATTTCCGAGTATATTTTTTCACGAGTAAACTTATATGCCTTCACACCTTGCTGTTTTTGATAGTGAGTTATCAATTCCTCAACCTTACTTTTAGTCCATAATTTTTTAGGATGGCTTACATTGGAGTTACTTTTGGCAACATCTAACGAATCGGCTTTATGTTCAAAATCTGCATAAGATTCAGGCGTAAACTCATCGGTAGAGTGGGATAGCGGGGCAACTGCGAGCCAAAAAAAGAAAAATACTGTTGCAACAATTGTCAGCGTTACAATCACGCCTAATATCGTCTTGTATGTTCGTTTCCGTTCGGAAACCTCACCTTGATTAATTCTACCTTTTTTTTGTTTTTGAATATCAGTTGAGAGTTTAATCTTCAGACGCTCTAAGTCATTTAACATATTTGTAGTCTGTGCCTCAAGTATTTCTGCATACTCTTCGTATTGTTTTTTCGAGGCTTTCAGACTCTCATGTTTACTTGTGTCGTTGATTTTTTTATGTAAAAGCGATTCTATTTCTATGCACAATTTCTTGAGGTGGGGAAGTTGATTTTGCGACAACTTCGGAAACAAATAATTTGTTTTTCCGAGATATTCCGGTGCATCATCCGTGTCAATTCCGAGTGGATTCCGAGTGGATTCCGAGTGAATTCCGAGTGAATTCCGAGTGGATTCCGAGTGAATTCCGAGTGAATTCCGAGTGGATTCCGAGTGA
>DYOJ01000326.1:0-1139 GCA_020720705.1 Acetofilamentum sp. | reverse complement strand
GATTCCGAGTGAATTCCGAGTGAATTCCGAGTGGATTCCGAGTGAATTCCGAGTGGATTCCGAGTGAATTCCGAGTGGATTCCGAGTGAATTCCGTGTCAATTCCGTCAAAAATCCTGAAAAATCAACCATTTCGGACGTTATACAATCTACAGCATTCAACATTGAGCTTGACGTTCCGCCTTCGATAGGGGAGACAAGGAGTTGGTCTCCGTGATTACCTTCAAGTTTGAATAATTTTTTTGGATTTTTTTTCTCGTAAACAATCGGGCATCCAAAAACATTCTGCAAAATTAATAGTGTGATAGTCTGATTCATTTTTTTATAAGATTTAAAAAGTGAAAATCAAGGGCTTCGCGTTCCATTTTTTCATCAGGAAATATCAAACCCGGGCAAGTCTTGTTTGCATGTTCGGAATGTGTTGTAATTTTAGCATCAGGATATTTCGTGTGTAAGGCAAAAAGTAACTTTAATCCGCTGTTATATTGTGTTTGCGAAATGGTATCTACATCAAAGTTACCTTCAAAACAGATTGAGACACTGTTTGAATTAAATCCTACCGCGTGCGCTGATGTTGATTCGGGTTTCAAACACCGAATCGTTTTGCCGTTTTTTAGAATAAGATAGTGGTAAGCGATAGACTTCCAATGCCGGTGATACATGTGATAGTTTGCGACTGCCTTTAATTGTGCCGTCTCGGTCGCGGTATGATGAAGGAAAATAAAGTCAGTTTTCTTTCGGGGCTTGTTAAAGTCAAGAAATTGACTATAATCAATTATTCCGTCTGCGGTTTGTTTTAATATTATTTTTTTCGCAAAACGATTAACAAAGTCAGTTTTCGACAAAACAGCCGAAATTTCGGAATTAGAATAGTCAGTTTTTTTGACTTTATAATTCGCTGTCGTTATCAAAACTGACATTATCAATATTATTACTATCAACTGTTTCATCTTGATTGTTCATTTTGACATTACTTAATAAATGCAAAGCGATTGCTTTTTTCATTTTGACATTACTTAATAAATGCAAAGCGATTGCTTTGTCTAAACTCTTACGAACACTATCAATTTGTTCATTATGCAAACCTGTAATATCTTGAAAAACCTGATTACTTTCAAACTTATTTAGTGCAAATCGAAC
>DYOJ01000325.1 GCA_020720705.1 Acetofilamentum sp. | reverse complement strand
TGCGTGTGCTGCAAAATGGGTATCAGACTGCCTTTTTTGCCTTTGTATGTTTCTATAATCGGGTCTAAATCGCTGATATTTATGGGTTTTATAATACCTTCTTCAATTTTTGCCGCGACCTGTAATCGTTGTATTCTCATTGGAAAAACGTTATTATGATTTTCAGCCAAAGATATAAATTATTGATTTTTTTGAATGTGTTTCATATCATATCTTAGTAATTTAGATTGGTTCTAAATAGTATGCAAATTTCTACGGAAACCTTGTAATTTAAGCATTTTAAAGTTAATTTTACAAGTTGAAATAGAAAAGCACAAAAGTTTTTAACAAAAAATTAACAATCCCTCTTGACTTCAGAAAATATTTAGCGTATTTTGCAACGTCAATACCCCCAGTCTCAAAAAAAGAAACCCGCGCAAATTTCGGTTTGCTTAAAGGCTGAAACACAATTTGTTTCGGCAAGTATTTTATTTACCGTAATTCAAATATCAAACAAAATGGAAAAAAAACATGTCATTTACAATGTACTTATTCTGGATGAATCCGGAAGTATGGAGTCTATTAAAAAACAGACTATCAGTGGATTTAACGAGCTTGTTCAAACAATAAAACTTGCTTCGGAGAAATTTCATGAGCAAGAACATCGTGTTATTTTTGCAACATTTAACGGCGATAAAGGGACAAAGATACTGATTGATAATCAGTCTGTTGAAACTATCAAGGAAATAAAGGACGGTGATTATTTGCCATCGGCGTCCACACCTTTGTACGATGCTATGGGGTTTGTGTTTACCCGCTTGATGAACGAGACTTACGGGCACGAAAATTTTAACGTGTTGGTAACCATTCTGACAGACGGCGAAGAAAATGCTTCACGCGAATACAAGAACAAAACGATTAAAGAATTGGTGGAAAAACTGAAGGATACCGGCAAATGGACGTTTACGTATATTGGTGCTAATCAGGATGTTATGCGTGTAGCGGAATCTATGTCCATAAACAACAGCATGGCTTTTGAAGCCGACGAGGTTGCAATGAAAAAAATGTTTGAAAAAGAGCAAAGTTCACGTATGAGATTTATGACAAATATGTCCATGCAATCGGACAAAGCGAGTGTCTCGAAAATGGATTATTTTGACAAAGAAGATGAATCGTAAAAAAAATGTAACCCAATGCAATTTTCTGCATATTTGAACAAACGAAACTTCATGATTTTTTTTACCGTCTAAGACAGATGTTACTTGCTTATTACTTACTTTAACACACCCGCACACAGGCAGAACCTCCATGTACCCCTACACTTCGGGTATCTGCGCTGTGCGGGCTTTTGGGGTTAATTTCCCATTTGTTCGTCGAGGCGTTTTTGGTCTTCAATACGTCTTTGAAGTATTGAGGCATATTCCCTGCCTTGATTATTTCCGTATTTACTGTATGATTTTTGCGCCCATTCGAGAGCTTTTTTGAGGTCGCCTTGCATTTCGTAAGCCAGTGCTATGTTGTAGGCTGCTCGTCCGGGGTCTTTTTTGTGCGGGCTGTTTAATGCGTTTGTCCATGTTTTTATGGCTTCTTCCCATTGGTCAACTTCGGCTTGTCGGGCACCGGCTTTAATATCTTCAGTTTTTTTGCCTTTTTTGTAATACATACGGTCCACCCAAACGTAGTGCGGAGTAATGCGTTCGGCATAGCTCATGCCGGCATCGTAGCCTGCGGCGGCAACGCCTTCTACACGGTCAATCAGTAACAATGCGGCGGCGGTAGCGGTAGAACCTACAGCGTTCCACACACGGCGATACGTAAAACTTTGTTCGTCGAAAATGTTTTTATCTTTGGGGTCGTATATTCGGAAACCAAGACTGATATTGGCAACGCCTTGTGCATGATATTCAGGCACTTGTTTGCCATCCTTGTCCTCCATTTTTTGAACATTGGTAACAATAAAATCACTGTCAAAATATTCGAGACTCAAAACTGCATCTGCCTTATATTTTTTGCATAAATTTTCAACAGTTCGCCATTCAAGTGCATCGGGGAATGTCAATCCGCTGATACTGCCCTTGCCTTCAAAAGTTTCCGAACTGTTAATGATTTTGTATCGCGTTGATTCTGTCATTCGGCTGACTAAACCTTTGACAGCTTCGTTTTTTCCGCGTTTATCCTGCTCAATCATTTCGCCGGTTAAAACACCTTCCAAAATATTCCACCATTTATTTATCGGAATGGTATGATTGACAACCACTAACGTTTTAATACGTGCAGGTACATTGATATGTGCCGGTTGCATTACTTGTAAACTTAAACTGCGTGTTCCGCATGAGCCGGAAACAAGCGCAATAATCAAAAAAAGGGGTAAGACTCGTTTCATAAATATCTGTGTATAAAATGTTTGAAAATAAGTAGTTAGTAGTTAGTAGTTAAGAATTATGTTAAAGTATTAAATTTAAGATTATTATGACTTATGATGCTTATTTTTCAACTATCTAAACTTAGTAAACAATTGATAATAAGCTATTTATTACATTTTCAAATTGACAAATTAACAAATTAACAAATTTTCAGTTTATCAATGAATTATGAGTTTAATGACGACTCATTATTTTATAAATTATTCAAATTTGATGGTTTTAGCCGGTGTGATATTTGAAATCATTACCGAAGGCAACAGCAGACTAAACATTGATACAAAAAATGTTCCGAAATTTATCCAAATATAATCGCGATATGAAAATATTACCGGAACGGCATCGGTGTAATAAACGTCCGGGTTCATAGGGATAATATGTGTAAAGTATTGAATACCAATAATTAATAAAGCTAAAATATTACCATATAAAATACTTTTTACCAATAAATATGCACCGTTATTTAAGAATATTCTGCGTACGGACGCATTGTTTGCGCCTAAAGTTTTGAGAATTCCAATCATTTGTGTTCGTTCAAGTATGAGAACCAGCATACCGGCAATCATTTGAAATATCGCAACAAAACTCATCAAAACAATGATTATGGTGATGTTCATATCCGATAGCGACAGCCAGTCCATGATTTGAGGGTTGTTTTCCTGAAAATTATTTACCGACAATAGCGACAAATCTTTGGTAAAAGTAAATGCTAAACGATTACGAATTTCTTCCGTTGTTTGTTCAAGTTTATCAAATTCTCGGACTGTTATTTCAAATCCGCTGACTTGATTTTTATCCCAATTGTAGAGTTTTTGAATATGTCCGATTTTACACAAAGCCAAATGGGTATCCGCTTCATCAAGTCCGGTGCTGTACAAACCACTGATTATGAATCGTCTTGCGCGCAACATGTTTCGGACATCTGTTCCGGAAGTTACGGAATAAACATCCAAAGTATCACCTACTTTTTTCAAAAGCAAATGGGCTAATTTTTCTGATATCAGAAGACTGTCTGTGCCTGTTGTGCTTGCATCAGGCGAGAAAATCCGACCGGATTTAAGCATTTTGTTAAAATATTGCTTATCGAAATCAGCATCTACACCCTTGAGTATGATGCCTTGAATGGTGTTACCGGATTTTGCGATTACGGGTTTAGTCGCATACGTTTGCACATGGCTGACATTCGGTGTACTTCGTATTTGTTCAACAAGCGCAGTATCGTACAAAACAGGTGAGGTTTCAAAACTTAAATTTAAGTCTCGATTCGTAACGGTAATGTGCGACTGAAATCCGATGATTCGATTAAAAACTTCTTGCTTAAACCCTTTGACAACAGAAAGGCTGATAAGCATTACGGCAACGCCGAGCGTAACTGCGCCTGTCGCAATCTTGACCACAGAGTTTGCGATTTTACCGTTTTGATTTTTCGATTTACTGATTCGCTGCGAAATAAAACGCTCAAACG
>DYOJ01000324.1 GCA_020720705.1 Acetofilamentum sp. | reverse complement strand
ATGTTTTCGTTCAATTCTAAATTTTCAATAAACTCATTGATAACAGTTTGGTCAATCGGACGAATTGTTCTTGTGAGTGCTTTCAAGGCTTCGTAGGGGCTTGGGTAGCCTTCGCGCCTCAAAATCGTTTGGATACCTTCTGCAACAACGGCATAATTTGCGTTCAAATCTGAATTAATTGCACTCGAATTTAATTCCAATTTGCCTAAACCTCTGCGTAGGGCATTGATGGCGAGTATTGTATGAGCAAACGGCACCCCGACATTTCGTAAAACCGTAGAATCCGAAAGGTCTCTTTGTAGGCGCGATACAGGTAATTTAGCCGACAAGTGCTCAAATATTGCATTCGCCATGCCGATATTGCCCTCTGCATTTTCAAAATCTATCGGGTTTACTTTGTGGGGCATAGCGGAAGAGCCTACTTCATTTTCGGCAATTTTTTGTTTAAAATAATTCATTGAAATGTATGTCCAGAAATCTCGAGCAAGGTCTAAAAGAATGGTATTGATACGTTTAAAATTGTCGAACAAAGCGGCTAAACTGTCGTAATGTTCAATCTGTGTTGTGGTTTGTGAGCGGTCGAGGTTCAAAACGTGGTTTACGAAAGAGTTGGCAAATTGCACCCAATTTATTTCAGGATAGGCAACATGGTGGGCATTAAAATTACCGACAGCACCACCAAACTTTGCCGAGTACGGTATAAGCTGTAAATGAGATATTTGCTTACGTAATCGTTCGATAAATACTTCAATTTCTTTTCCGACTCGGGTGGGGGATGCCGGTTGCCCGTGCGTGCGAGCAAGCATCGGTATGCTCGCCCATTTTTCGGCTAAAACGAATAAATCTGACAGTAAATTGTTCATTAGGGGGAAAACGGCTTCGTTTACGGCATCCTGAATCAGCATCGGAGTTGCTGTGTTGTTGATATCTTGCGAGGTTAATCC
Source organism: Acetofilamentum sp. (assembly GCA_020720705.1). Lineage (GTDB taxonomy): Bacteria > Bacteroidota > Bacteroidia > Bacteroidales > JAADGE01 > DYOJ01. The sequence continues at coordinate 2,932 of DYOJ01000324.1, read as the reverse complement.
GAAGTGTATGAACTCTTTGAAACGAGACAAGCCTTCTTGCTCAAATTTTGTTTTCAAAAAATATTCGACTGCCTTAATGTCATGGTTGGTCGTATTTTCTATATCTTTTATTTCCTGAGCATCCGTTATTGAAAAATCGGAAACCCAAAGTCGGAGTTTTCTGTATTTTTTCCGGTCAAAGTCTGCGAGCTGCGGTAAGGGTAATTCGCAAAGTGCAATAAAATACTCAATTTCAACTCGAAGACGATATTTTATTAATGCGAATTCGGAGAAATAAGAGGCGAGAACCTTAGTGGAAGTGTGATACCTGCCGTCTATCGGCGATACTGCGGTGAGTGATTCGAGAGTCATTATCGGAATTTATTGTTAATTTCTGCCCCCAAAGTTAATGTTTTTCTCCAAAAATGAATAAACTTTTTTGCCGAATATAATTTTTGTAAATAGTTCAAAAACATTATCCGTTAATAAAAAAATAAACTTATTTTTGACCTTAAATATTTAGCATATATTTTTATGAAATTCAATCTATTTCTCAAAAAACAAATGCAAGTCATTTTATTTCTTGTAATGTCGGGAATTCTTATCATTTCCGGTTGTAACGAGCAATCCGTTGTTCCGGATGACAGCAAACCGGAAGATGCGCCTCGCAATTATTCAGAATGTCATGTTGTTGAATATAATTGTGTTGATGATCCTGTAATGAAATCCTCCGATGAACAATGTGATTACGCTTATTACTATTTTTGTTTTCAAGGTGAATGGAAGTTTCAAATGACAAGCAAATTTGATACAATTAGTTCTACTTGTTATGTTGCGGAAGATGAGGTCGGAGCATCTCGTATAAATTTTGTTGGTGCTACTGAGCAAATTTCTTGCACCGCAGGTGAAGATTTATTCTCATTGACTGATTTTTCCGGTTTTATAACACTGAATAACATGAATTACACCATTGTAAACGGAGTGGGAATTCGATATGATAAAGATAATCAACTTGAACTAAAATTAAGAACAGTTTGGGAAAACGACTCTGTTACAGTATTTATCGGTGCAAAAAAGACAGACTTATGAAATATTTGATGCTCTTTTATACGACTTTCGTTTTATTATCGGTATGCAATGCCCAATCTGTTGAAGGAGTGGCTGATAACGAGTACTTAGGCAAGAAGAATTACAACCCGGCTTATTTTTCATTCGGTATTGAATATATGCCATATCGAACGTTATCATTTAGCCCGGTTCCCATAGATTTATCCGACAGCCGAATGTTTGGACGGGGTATCGAAAACGGAGAAACCCGACTTAGATATTTCCCGCAGGAAGCACATTTGGCACATGGATTTTCGGGTTCAATCCGGCTTAATATTTTGAAGTTTTATATCGGAAGTACTTTTTTTAAAAACTTTCTCGGAAAGGACAAAGGTCCGGCATTGGTTGATTTCGGATACAGAATACATGAATCAAAAGCATTGCAATGGCGAAGTGGTCTCGGTTTCGGACTTAATCTGTTTAACTATAAGCTAAATATTTATCGTACACCCGAATTTCTCGAAGGGTATGAACAATTGTTTTTAGCTGACAATATTGTTTATACTGATAATACTTTCATGCTTAAATATAACTATCAAAATAAATATTCGTTTCAAGTTCATAGCACGGTGGATTATTTCATAACAAAATATCTTACCTTATATGCAAAAGCGTCTTACGTGCATTACAACACCAAACTTATTGTCAATATTCCGGACAATCTTGAACTTTTTTATGCCGATACCTACCAAACGGTAAACATACCGGAAATCCCCAAAAATCGTTTGTTTGTTCATCTTGGTTTTTCAATTTCATTTAGGGAGTTAAGAAAATCAAACAAAGCAAGCGATACAGAACCTTATGAATTAGATACTCCGTAAAAACAAAAACGTTCCGACATATTGCGGAACGTTTTTGTTATACTATCATCGAGGATATATTGAGATTTCGATTTACACTAATTAGCTGATAATCTATTGCTTGTGTCTAATTAAACCCTCAACTTTAAACCGTAAACAGTATATGAATGGTGTATGTTTATTCAAACTATTCAATTGCCGGAGGAGTGCCGCCGGATAATTTTGCTTTAAGTGCAGCCAACGCATCGTTCGAACTTGTGCTCGTGCTTTCAAGAACACTGTCAATTTCTTGGTCAATACTGCGATTTTCAAAAGCAATGTCGGCATAGCTTTCAGAAAGAGCTTCTTGGCTTTCCACTTTTTCTTTCATTCGTTCAAGCATAGCAACTGTTCCGTTTGAATCCAAATTTGCCAATTGTTTGTTTACGGTTTGTGTAGCTTTGCTTACTTTTGCTCTTGCGTTGAGTGTTTTGGCTTCGTTCTCCCACATGTTAATGTTATTTTTAAATTGGGATATCGAACCTTCTAACTTTGCAACTTGTGCTTCATAAGTTTTTTGATTGTTCAACGCATTTTGCAAATTTTTTGCACTGGTTTCTTTTGCCGTCAAAGCTTGAGTTGCTAACCTGTCCCCTTCTGCAGCATCTAACTGTCCTTTTTGGCCGGCATTCAGCAGTTGGATTGCTTTGTTTTCATACTCGTTCATCTTGTTACGATGCCCGTTTGCTTCGTTTTTTGCTCGTATTGCCATTGCTTTAACTTCGGCAAGGGCTTTAATACTTTCGTCCAATTGAACTTTCATGTCCCGAATACCTTGTTCGGTCATTTTTGTGGGGTCTTCAATTTTGTCAAGTGCAGCATGTGCATTTGCTTCTCCGATTTTGAATAGTCTTTTAAAAAATCCTGCCATGATATAAAATTTTTAGTGTGAATATTTCGACCCAAATTTGATATTTATTTTTTTAATGCCAAAATTTTTGGCATTAATTTTTGACGAAAGTTTATTTTTGAGGTGTAAATGTAGCAATACTTCGTTAGATTATAGA
>DYOJ01000323.1 GCA_020720705.1 Acetofilamentum sp. | reverse complement strand
TTTAAGGAAGTTTTCAGAGCGGACTTGTTTGACACTTCTGAAAAATATGACCAAGCAAATGATTTTACTTCATATCATACCGAATTGGATTTTGACAATCTTTATCCTGACCAAAAATCAGCACTCAATGAAATTGAAAACTTCATAAAATCAGATGAAGAAAATATTTTTATACTTCAAGGAACTTCATTGAGCGGTAAAACGCATTTAATTCCGTTCATTCAAGACAGAGCGTTTAATAACCAAATCACAGAAGTGAAACTTTTTGCTTCATCAAGCAGAATTTCAAACAACCTTTTAAAAAATTCAAACTTAGAATTTGAAAGTATCTACTCATACATTTATGGCGGTAATTCAATAGTCGTAGATGAAAAAGATAATGAAGAAGAAAACGAAAATTCTTTGAATTTAGAAATCGTTCCGCTATTAAAATCCGATGATACAGAAGAAGCTATTTTTATTGTTGACGAATCACATTTGATTTCGGACAATTATCATCAATCTGTTGATTTAAGATTTGGTTCGGGTAAATTGCTTAAAGATTTTTTAGAGTTTACGGATTTAAAACACAGCAAGCGAAAAATCATTTTCATTGGCGACAGTTTCCAACTTTCATTAGGCAAAAAAGAAGAATCATCATTAAATCCTGATTATTTGAATGAAGAATATGGCTTTAAAAACAAGGCATTTCAGTTGATTGACAAAGAAAATAAATCAATCATAGTAGCAGAAGCACTCAAAGCAGTTAATTGTATTCGCCAGCAATCATTTAACAATTTTGCTTTCAATTTTTCCGAAAACATCAGAACTTTATCAAAGGAAGATTTGAAAGAAGAAATTGAAAATTCATTAAATACAAATTCCAATACTCATATCCTTTGCTATTCAAATTCTGATGCACAAAAAGTAAATTATTGGATAAAAAATTCAATTCTGAAAAACGGAAATGAATTGACGAAAGGCGATTTCGTAATTTTCGGAAACAATATTCGTGTAGAAGATGAAAACGACCCATTTGCAGAGCCTAAAAAAATATTCAACGGACAATTTGGGACAGTATTGAGCGTTTTGGACTTAATTACAAAGGAAGTTAAACTTCTTACACCTTTGTATTTTCGTAAAACTCAAATTCAACTGAAAGAAACAAATCATATTCTTTCATTTTTCAGTTTTGAGAATTTTCGTTTAAGCGACAAAGGAGAACTTTCAAAAGAAGAAATAATTTCATTCAACATCTTACTAAAGCAACTTGCTGAAAAGGAAATTCCAAATTTCAAAAGCGGTAAATACCAAGCAGACGAAGAAATAAAAAATTTGATAGATAAATATGAAACCGCCAAAAAAGAAGGCAAAAAAAATACAGGCATTACGAAATTGACAAAAGCACTTCAAAAGCAGTTGCGAAATATCCCTTCGTCAGATTATTACAAATTCAAAAATTCCGCACAACTTCGTTTTGGTTGGGCTTTGACAGTTCACAAATCAATGTCTTACAAATGGAATGAAATTTATTTCAATGTTGAAACAGGTGGTGGCAAAACAAACGAGAATTATTTTAAATGGATTTACACAGGTTTAATAAGAGCAACGCAAAAAGTTTCTTTGATAAACTACGAGCCGATTAGTCCCTTTTTTAAATTGACAATAAATCCAGCCGTTCCCAAAATAGACAAAGGAAAAGAATTGTTTTACGTTGCAGACACAACGGCTGACCTTTCAAACTTCAACAAAACAACATCGGAAAAATTCAAATTTCCCGACATTGAAAACAAATCTTCTTTGTTGCAGTTGTTTCAGTTTTTTGAAAATAAAATTGCTCAAAACAATTTATCAATAAACCTAATCAACCACCCGAATTATCAAGAACTTTACGAAATCAAAAGCAGTTCGGGCGAAGTGGCGACCATTTCAATTTATTACAACAACAAAGGACAATTTAAAATGCCTACGTTGATGAAATCTACACCAAAGGAATTTGGCGAAGAACTTCTAAATCTTTTGAAATCGGAAAACCAAATTTCTGACTTTTCTTTTATTCATAGTAATTGGCGAAAATCTATTTACGAGCAATTAAGCCAACAACTAAAATCAAAGGAAATTAGTTTTGGTTACATTATACAAGTTCCTTACAAAGACACAATTCAATTTAACAATGGAACAGAAACTCTTGTTGCTAATTTGTATTATGACGGGGACGGTTTTTTTACATCAATAATTGCGACTTCTTGCACTTCTATTGATTTTTGGACTGAAATTCAAAGTTTATTCAATCAAACGAAATAAAACTAATGCCTACCTTATACGAATTTAATCAGCAAATTGCCACATTTAAAAAGGAAAAGAAATTTCCCGAAGCACTTTCCTATTTCAGAGAAAACAAAGGCAGTTTTACAAAAGAACAAATTGCTAATAATGAATACATAGTTTCTGATATAATTTCTTGTTTGAGATATTCAAATCATTTAGATGCAGGTTTTCAATTTTTGAGCATTTACGGAATTGAAATAAACGAACAACAAAAAGAACGGATTTTAAGTGCTTACGGCTGGTTACTTTGGGCAAAATATAAAGCCGAAAATGAAAACAACGGACATTCCCCAACCGAAGACGATTTTTTTGACGGAGAAGACGAAGAAGTTGAAGTAGAAGATTTTGACTTTAATAAAAGTGAGTTGCTTGAAAAGGTTGAAACTTTAATTCCAATTCTAAATTCGTTCAATAGCGATTTCACAAAAACACTTTCTTCAAATCTTTTTAATGTTGTATTAAAATCTGAAAAGAAAAAACCTGCACCAAATTGGAAATTGATAAACGAATTTTGTAACAAAATTGACAGAGAAAAACTATCAAAAGAGAATTCTAAAATCAAAATTGAGCGTAAAGGGCAATTAAAAGATATGGAATTGGCTTCCGATTTTGAAAATTGGTATGCTTACAAAACAAAAGCACTAAGCAAGTTAGGAGAATGGCAAGAATGTTTTGACTTATCAAAGGAAGCACTTGAAAAAATTGAAAACTTCCATTATTCAAATGATGTTTGGTTTTCAAGACGAGTTGCGTTATCAAAAAGAAATTTGGGCAACACAGAAGATACAATTCAAGAACTTCAAACCATACTTAAAAAGAAACGTGAATGGTTTATTCAAAAAGAATTAGCCGAATTGTATTTTGAAAAAGGCAACATTGAATCTGCACTAAAACAAGCGACAGATGCAATGAACAATTCTGGACCGTTAGAATTTAAAGTTGATTTACTGTATTTACTTGGTAAAATCCTAAGACAGCAAGAGAAATTTGAATTATCGTTTCAGCATTTTTCGCTATCAAAACTCATTAGACAATCGGAAGAATGGAAATTGTCACAAAAGCTATTTGACGAACTAAGAACTTTTTCGTTTCCAGAAGTTCCGCAAACAGACTTTAAGAAACTGAAAAATGAAATCCAAAAATATTGGGATACTTTCAAAGCACAACAGACAAAGACATTTGACAGACCAAGAACATTTGACAATTCAAAAACTGCGAAAGACAATTACCTTGAAGGCGAAATTGTAAGAATTTTGCACGACAACGAGCGTGGAAAAGTTGGCTTCATAAAAAGTAACGGAAAAGAACATTATTTTTCAATAAATCCAAACTTTCAATTTATTTCAAAAATTGCAGTTGGGACAAAAGTTTTGTTTGAAATCAAACCAGCGACAGACGACAAAAAAGAACAAACTAGAATTAAAAAAGTAATCGAGTAAAAAAAGCATTGGCAAAATGAAAAGTAACACCACGACAGAAAAAGGGCAGCACCCAACATCGTATATAAAACATTTGGCAGTCAGTGCGTTATCGAGCATTTTAGCCCGTATCAAAAGTACTTGCAACTTGACAGGAAAGTACTTCGAAATGC
>DYOJ01000322.1 GCA_020720705.1 Acetofilamentum sp. | reverse complement strand
AGCGTTTGAAATTTTGGAACATTTGCTAAATCCGTTTTCTGTTTTGTTAAATATTAGTGCAAAGAAATTGGTAGCATCAATACCTTTAAAATTATGGTTTTCAAATGCTTACTGGGACGACAAAGACCCTTATTCATGTCATTTTCATGAATTTGAACAAAAACAATTTGAGATGTTGCTCAAGAAAACCGGGTGGACAATCATTGCATCCCAAAAATGGAAATCCTACAATCCCAAAGCTTTCGGTGTTCGTCCGCTTTTACGCAGGTTTACTTATCGTTATTACATTGTATATTGTGAACGTAAATAAAAATTTGAGTTGAACGAAGTTTTTATTACGATTTTCAATTTACGCATTTTTAATCTTGCTTAACAAGTTTCAGAGTTCGAAACGCCCCGTTCTCATCAGAAATTCGCAAAAAATAGATACCTGAAGAATAATTCTTCAAATTAATGCTGTTTTTTGAGACATTTGCAATTACTTTTGCCCCGGAAATATTGTAAATTTCCACGTTTAAAGCTGTGATATCAAAATCTACATAAAAGAGACCTGTACTCGGATTTGCATATACGTTTTGCTCTGCTTTGGCAGGCAATTGTTCCAAAAAAGTTTGTTCGGCAGGTTGTTCGTTATATAATTCATTAATTTCACATGGCGTGAGTACTCTATCGTACAAGCGAATGTCGTCAATTTTTCCTTTGAATGCCTGAAGTTCCAAACTTCTGCCTATTCCAAAAACTAATTCCGGATTTGGTTGCCATGTGCTTGCGTTTCCGTCTGAATATAACACACTTACAAGTTGATTATTGATGTAATAAAAAGTATTCAAATCATCTCTCATCAAAACAATGTGTTGCCATTCGTTATCTGAATAATTAGTTTGAAAATACTGAACAGCACCACCTGCCCATAAATTCAACTTATTCGTTGAATAGTCCACCCGCATCAAACCATAATCAAGCGCATCAGCATCTTGTGACACTGCAACATGGCTGTCTGTTGCACGACTTGAAATATTCGGTTTTACCCAAAGGGAAAGTGCGCGATTTTCGAAGTCGAATGTTGAATGTGTTTGAATAAAATCATCTTGACCGTCAAAACTATAAGCTGAATTAGAGTGTCCAAATCTGTCCGTTGTAAGAGTTGCACCAACGACTTCGCCGTCGTGTTGGTTTCCGCTTTCATCAATGGCATTCCCTGTAAATGAATACTTTAATTTAAGATTCTCGGTAACCGACATGTTTGTTCCGTTGTAGAGCGCTTGCACTTCACACTCAGATATTACTCTGTCGTAAACACACACTTCATCAATATAACCTTTAAATGCTTGGTCATACAAACTTCTTCCCATCCCGATTATGAAATCAGAATTCGGCTGCCAAGTACTTGATACTGAATTTGGAACACCTCGAAAAACTTCTTCTCCGTTGATATAGTAGATTGTTTCGGAAGCACTCCGTATCAGAACAAAATGGTACCAAACATTTTGCTGTGCAGGCGTTGTATAAGTGCCCGTAGTGCCGCCTGCCCATAATTTCAAATTTCCGTTTGCAAAATCAATTCGTAAAATTCCGCTCTGCAACATGTTGTCATCCTGAGTGATAGCAACAGGTGTCGTTGTATTTGAGCCAACAATATTTAACGTTTTTACCCAAACAGACACACTTCTTTCTTGAAAATCAAACGTTGAATTTGTATTGATAAAATCATTATATCCGTCAAAATAGTATGCTGAACTAGGATTTCCGAAACGGTCGGCACACAAACTTGCTCCTGAAACATAGGCATTGTGTTGATTTCCACTGAAATCATCGGCAGATACCGAGAACGGATAATATGCTTTTAGACCGAAATCTAAATTCAATTGCCCAAAAGACACATTGTAAAGTGTAGATATTCCAATAATAAAAAGTAAAGAAATTGTTTTCATAGCATCTTAACTATGCAACAAAGATAAAAAATCTGAAGTAAAAAAACAAATAAATCAATCTAAATGTATCTTTGCACAATATTTTTTAGATTTATGAAAAAAGTATTGATAATCGTAGGTACTCGTCCAAATTTCATTAAAGTAACTCAATTTAAACGAGTTGCCCAATATTTTTCCGACATTGAGATTAAAATTGCACACACGGGGCAACATTACGATTATCAAATGTCGCAAATCTTCTTTGAACAATTTGGACTGAAACCTGATTTTTTTCTGGAAATCGGAGCAGGCTCGCCCAATACACAAATGGCAGAAATTATGCTCAGACTCGAAAAATTGATACAAACACAGTATATGCCTGATTTAATGATTGTTCCGGGCGATGTAAACTCGTCGCTTGCAGCCTCACTTACTGCAAATAAGATGGGCATAAAACTTGCACATTTAGAAAGCGGGCTTCGTAGTTTTGACAGAACTATGCCCGAAGAAATTAACAGAATAATTACAGACGAACTATCTGATTATTACTTTATTACAGAACAAAGCGGACAAAATCATTTGACAGCCGAAAAAAAATGCGGCACTCAATTCTTCGTTGGTAACACAATGATTGACACAATGGTTGCTTTTGAAAGCGAAATTGAAAACGCAGATACAGTCAGCAAGTTATCATTGAAAAAAGATAGTTTTGTGATGCTCACGCTTCACCGACCGTCCAACGTTGATACCCTCGAAGGAGCGAAACGTATTTTAATGATTTTGAGCTACTTAAATCGAAAAATTAAAGGTGTATTTCCGATACATCCACGAACAAAAAAACGCTTCGAGGAGTTCGGATTATTACAAAATTTGAATGAACTTACAAATATTACTCAAACAGAGCCTTTATCTTACTTTGATTTTCAAAACCTTGTGAAAAATTGTAAATTCGTTTTTACAGACAGCGGCGGTATTCAAGAAGAAACGACATTTCGTTTAAAACCTTGTCTTACTTTACGCGACAACACGGAACGTCCTATAACTGTGGACATAGGCACAAATACGATGATCACATTTGAGCAAGCCATACCTGAAATTGACAAAATTTTGTCCGGAGTAACGAAAAAAGGCAATATTCCGCCTTTTTGGGATGGTAAAACCACAGAACGCATCTTGAAAATAATTCAAGAAGTTCTATAATTCTCAATCCAACTATCTGATAATAAAAGGCTCTATCAAATGCGTTTTATTCGGATGCACAAAAAAGCAATTCCGAACTCCGTTGTCATTGTCTCGAACAATTGTATCAACTTTCTTTAATCCTTGAGGAATGTGGTTATAAAATTCGTAGCCGTATTTACGCATAATCTGTTCCAAATCCGACTCTATAACATTGTATAAAGTTTCACAAATAATAATTGGTTGCATTTTAGACAACACATTATCAGCATTTTGCAAAATATAGTGTTCTGTACCTTCTGTGTCAATCTTTATCAAATCAACTTCCTTAAAATTTCTTGAAACATAATTATCCAAAGTTTCAGTATTTACTGTTATTTTAACATAATTACGCCCTTTGCTTTTGCTTCCGGCATTATTCTCTCCTGCCAAATTATGTTTCAGATATTTGTATTTTGGGTTGCTAATTTCGTAGAAATCAATAGTTCCGATTTTTTCGGACAAAGCAATTGCCTCAACTTTTATGTTTGAGAAGTTATTTCGACTCACATTTTTCTTGTAAAAATACAACGGACCGGATGCCGGCTCAAAGCCTACGATATTCATTTTCGGATTAATTTTTGCAGCAATGAGTGAATATAACCCAATATTTGCACCAATATCCATAAATTCGTTAATTTTAGGTGCAAGTGCTGCAAATAATTCGGCATATTCAAACCCCCTCAAACCGCCATTCCAAAACAACAAATGTGTAACGTAATTAGTCTGATTTGTAAACATTTGTATTTTTTCATTTCCGACAGATACACATA
>DYOJ01000321.1 GCA_020720705.1 Acetofilamentum sp. | reverse complement strand
ATAAGCGTCCACGCTTTTCTTTTGCCGGCATAACTTCGTAAAGTAGAATTAAGAAATTCTGTAAAAATACCGTAGAAATTCAACTGAAACTAAATATTAACAATGAATGACAACTTTTTGACCACTAAATGACAAAACATTCGATTCAAAAAATGACTATAACCAACATAATATTAAATTTTTACACGATTTATGACGAACAATATCTATGATATATAGGTTTCAATCGGGGCGCATGTGCAGATAAGATTTCGGTCTCCGTAAGCATCGTCTAATCTGCTTACCGGAATTTGAAATTTGTTTTCGCGCAGATAGGGCAGGGGATAGGCTGCTTTTTCACGCGAATAAGGATAGTTCCAATTATCTGATAATAAAACACTTTCAGCATGTGGAGCATTTTTCAGAACGTTATTTTCTTTGTCTGCTGTTCCGTTTTTTACTTCTTCTATTTCATGATAAATTGAAATCATAGCTTCGGCAAATCGGTCTAACTCTTCAAGGGATTCGCTTTCTGTGGGTTCAATCATTAAAGTACCGTGAACAGGAAATGATAGAGTAGGGGCGTGGAAACCATAATCCATCAAGCGTTTAGCAATATCTGCCTCGCTTATTCCTGAGTCATGTTTAATATCCCGACATTCGAGTATCAACTCGTGCGCCACACGCCCGCCGCCGCCGACATACAAAGTTTTATAGAACGGTTGCAGTTTAGATGCGAGATAATTAGCGTTCAAAATTGCTGTTTCGGTAACTTGTTTTAAGGCTTCGCCTCCCAACATTCGCAAGTAGCCGTAGGTTATAGGCAGAACACTCGCACTGCCGTAAGGTGCTGCTGACACAGCTTTTATGCCGTGCTCGCCTCCGCATTTCACAAGTGGGTGTGAGGGCAGAAACTCTACAAGGTGTTCCGCCACAGCAACCGGACCGACACCCGGACCGCCGCCGCCGTGCGGAATTGCGAATGTTTTGTGCAGATTAAGATGGCAAACGTCTGCTCCGATTATACCCGGACTTGTGATACCGACTTGGGCGTTCATATTTGCACCGTCCATATACACTTGACCGCCGTTTTGGTGGATAATTTCGCACATTTCCGATACGCCTTTTTCAAAAACGCCGTGTGTGGACGGATAGGTTATCATAAAAGCCGCAAGAGTATCTTTGTATTTTTCTGCTTTTAGTTTTAAATCGGCTTGGTCTATATTTCCTTTCGAGTCGCAATTTACGACAACAACATCCATGCCTGCCATTACGGCACTTGCAGGATTGGTTCCGTGTGCCGATGCCGGAATTAATGCTGTTTTTCTATGAATTTCTCCCCTGCTTTTGAGGAACGCAGAAATGATACGCAAACCTGTATATTCGCCCGCAGCTCCTGAATTTGGCTGAAATGTAATGCCCGAAAAACCCGTAATCTCAAGCAGATATTTTGATAAACTTTTGATTATCTGATTGTAACCTTTGGTTTGTTTTACAGGTACAAACGGATGCAAGTTTCCGAATTTCGGATTACTAAGCGGAAGCATCACTGCCGCAGAGTTGAGTTTCATGGTGCATGAGCCGAGTGAAATCATGGAATGTGTGAGCGAAATATCTTTGCGTTCCAAGCGTTTGATATAGCGCATCATCTCGGTTTCGGAATGATAGTTCTTGAACACATCTTGTTTTAAAAAGTCCGATTTACGAACAAATTTATTATCCAATGACGGCTCTTCCGGCAGTTTTGTTATTTCGACATAATCTTTTTGATAAACGTCCGAGAATAATTTTGCGATTTTGTTAATATCTCGAAGTGTTGTAGTTTCGTCTATGCTGATACCGAGGCAGTTCCATTCAAAATATCTAAAGTTTAGTTTGAACTCTTCTGCAAATTCTTTGAATATTCTTAATTTCTTTTTGCTGCCGAATTCAATTTTTAAAGTATCAAAAATGTTGTGATATTTTACATCCACATCCATTTCGGATAGGTTTACGGCGAGGGCTTCGGCTTTTTTGTGTATTTCACCGGCGATTGCCTTCAAACCTTCGGCTCCGTGATAAACCGCGTACATACCTGCCATATTTGCCAAAAGTGCTTGAGCGGTGCAAATGTTGGAGGTGGCTTTTTCGCGTTTGATATGTTGTTCGCGGGTTTGCAATGCCATGCGAAGTGCTCGTTTTCCTTTTGAATCTACCGAAACTCCGATAATTCTGCCGGGAAGGTTTCGTTTGTAGGTTTCCTTTGTTGCGAAATAGGCTGCATGCGGTCCGCCGAAACCGATGGGAATCCCGAATCGTTGTGTCGAACCGAAAACGATGTCTGCCCCCCACTCAGATGGCGGAACGAGTAATGTAAGGCTCAATAAATCAGCGGCTACTGCAATAAGTGCACCTTGAGCATGTAATTTTTCCGTAAATTCTGTATAGTCATTTACAGCACCGTCTCCGGCAGGATATTGAACTATTGCTCCAAAAATTTTGTCGTGAAGTGTGAGTTTTGCAAAATTGCCGGTTTCAACGGTAAAATCCAAAGCTTCGGCTCTGCCTTGGAGCACGGCAAGGGTTTGCGGGAAGATATTTTCATCAACAAAAAGAACATTTTTACCGCTTTTAACAGCTTGTTTACTTCGTAAACTTGCCATCATGAGCATTGCTTCGGCTGCGGCTGTAGCTTCGTCAAGCAGAGAAGCGTTTGCAAGTTCGCAACCTGTGAGTTCGGTAATCATGGTCTGAAAATTGAGGAGAGCTTCTAAACGCCCCTGCGATATTTCGGCTTGATAGGGTGTGTATGAGGTGTACCAAGACGGATTTTCAAAAATATTTCGCCAAATGACAGCCGGAGTAACTGTCCCATAATAGCCGACACCGATGTAAGTTTTATACAGTTTGTTTTTTTCTGCAATTTCTGCAATTTCTAATGCGTAGGTTTGCTCGCTGATAACCTTTGGAAGCCGCAAGGGACTTTCGAGCCTGATTTCGTCCGGCACAGATTGATAAATAAGCTCTTCGAGTGAATTTACACCAATGATTTTTAGCATTTTATCAACATCACTGTCGGAAGGACCGTTGTGTCTGGATAGGTATGTGGAATGTAACATATTTTTATGTATTATTTTTTTTATTAAAATTGAAATTTTTTGTAAAATTAGAAATAAGAATACGTTTTTTGCCGAAATATTGTAAGAAATTATTAATTTTGTACAACATATTTTTAATTTAATTCCATGAAACGTATTTTTTTATTTTTTATGCTGATAATCAGTTCTTTAGTCCTTTTTTCGCAAGAGAGTATTTTACTAACTTCGGGTAAACGACTAAAGATACAGGCGATAAACTTAGATTCGGTGCAATATGTGTTTTACAAAACGCAAAACGGGAAAATCAAAGTCATGGACAGAGAAGAGGTTTTCTCTTGGACACGTTCCGATAGTGTTGAGGTGATTTTTTACAAGCCTGCCTGCGAAGATGTTTGCTTTAAAATAGACCAAATGCGGGATTATCTGCACGGAATAGCTGATGCGTCCGATAAAAAATGTCCGTTTCCTACGATTATCGGAATTGCCGGCGGAGCAGCTGCCGGTGTTTTTGTTACACCGATAGTCTCGCCGCTTGTGCCTGCCGCAGTTGCCCTTGGCTGTGGATTACCGAGACCGCAAATTAACAAATTTAAAATCAACGAGAAATATGCAAATAATCCTCATTATGCCGAAGGCTATACTCAAACCATTCGCAGAAAGCGTGTTATAAATGCAGTCATCGGCGGAGGTATCGGATTGGTTGCCGGAATTATTACCGCAACTGTATTAGTGAAGTCGGAATAAACTATATTTGCGATTTATATCTATTCATGGTTAGATTTTGGAATAGAGGCGGCAGATATTAGATATACGATAATCGGTAACAGATTGAGATTGGTCATTAGTCA
>DYOJ01000320.1 GCA_020720705.1 Acetofilamentum sp. | reverse complement strand
TAAATATCGAAATGAAAAATCATTTATCTGTCTCAAAATTAACAATTTATATCGACACAGCAAAATTTTTCCCCAACTATTTTCAAAAAACTTTCGCGCAAAAAAAATAATCTAAGTGCTTGTTTTTGTGTGATTTATGAGTTTTCTTACATGCACTACATATCAATCTGGCTGTCAGTTCCGTGTGTAATATTAACATTCAGGATTTCGATTTCTGTGATGATCTGAGTTATCGGAACTACAATATCAGCATAAACACTTGTTAAATCTGTGGTGGCAACGCTTCCTGAAAAGGAATAAGTTGAAAATGTTTCACTTCCGGCAACAGAATGCCCGTTATCATACGCCGTATTATTATCTGTTTCAACAGTATTTGAGCCTGCGAGGTGGATACCGTAATTGTAATTTCCGTACACCAAATTGTTTTTGACTTTTGATGAATGTGCCGCAGATAACTTTATTCCGGAGCCTCCGGCAGAATTGTAGGATTTGCAAAATTGAACGGTATTTGCATCGCCTTCGGTATAAATATTGTCATTTGTAGCACCGTAAATAGCTAAACCTGAAACAGTTACATTGTTAAGCGCGCCGATATAAACACCGTTTGCTTTGCCGGTTGCATTAACCACAGGGGCATCACCGGAATGGTTTTGAATCACTAAATTATTAGTTGTCGAAGGTGCGAGAGTAATATTCGGAGTAACAACTTCGGTATAAGTTCCGGCGTAAACATCAATGTATTTAGCTCCGGGCAATTGACCGGCATCGAAAGAAGTTGTACCGTACCAACCGAGAAGGTCGTCCAATGCCCATTGGAAGAAACGATGGTCATCGGTTCCGCCGCCAACGGGAATGATGTTGCGTGTTTCAAACGTAAAAGTAGTGGCTTTTGAGCCGGAGCCGGCAACCGTAGTTACCACGATTTCATTTGTTCCGGAATAGGTACCGCCGGCGGTTTCAATTACAATTTGCGTTGCGGTGTTAGAAATAATGTGTGCGGGAACTCCGGCAAGCGTAACGGAAGTTGCGCCCGTAAAGTCTGTTCCGACAATGGTGATGTCTTTCCCGCCGTCCTTATATGCTGTGCCGGTGTTTGGAGTAACGGTCGTGATTGCAGGGGGCGTAAGTCCGATGACATTGATTGTATAATCTTCGGCTTCGCTCCAATTTTGATTTCCGCATGCCAGCGGCTGCGGTACACCTGCACTGTTGTAGGTATCGCGCACGCGCATGATTGTAGTACCCGTAGTGGCTGTTAAAGGAATTGTTATTGATAAAGGACTTAAACTTGTTGCACCGTCAGTTACACTCGTTGCTTGACCAAGATAAAATTCTTCACCGGCATCATCAAAATCACAGTCCTGATTCCAGTCTATCCATGCTTTTGTATCTCCTCTGTATGCCCCGGCAGTATTCACTTTTACTGTCAAATTGTATGAATTGCCGACCGTTACATCGGTTGAAATTGCAGTATAATCGCTGTATGCCGGACCGCCGTCGTTGGAGTGATTATCAATTGTATTGAAAATGACATGTGTTACACCGGAAACATCATCTGTGGATGCCGATACAGTGCAATGTGAGCACGGCGTAATTTCTCGGTTTCCGATTGGTGCAGTAACAGTTGGTACCTTGACTGATCCGATGGTAAGCGAAGTGCACTCGGCATCGACAAAATCGCCTGCAACTCCGGATGTACTAATATCATAAACAAGCCAGAAATAATTTGTTCCGCAATTCAGGGTTTGGCTTCCGTTCACAACAAATGCTCCGTTCGGATTTGCAACTGTCGAACCAAATTGATATGAATTATAAAAAACATTTGAGTTTCCGGTAAAATAAACTTTTGCATTCGCTATATCCGTAGCTGCGTTCGTACTTCCGTTTGTATTAAACGACATGGAAGTAACCGACAAAGGACTTGTTGAACCGGAGACGACTACTTCAACACCGATAATTTCTTGTTTGGTTGCACCGGCAAGAACACCGAACGTATTTTCATGAAATGTCGTTGAAGACACATAAGTCATTGCACCAGCCGGAACGGTGTACATGTCACTCGACCAAATACCACGACCGTAGGTTGCGGCATAAATTTTTGAGTTCGCCGGAGTAGCATTGTAATAAATTTCGAGGTCAGTAATGCTAACATAAGGTATTCCTGCATCAAAGAGTTTCCAATCGCCTGTACCTAATCGAACAAAAATACCGGCATCGGTGCCGACGTAAACTTCATGTTCTGTGGTATTTTGCTCATTGATTACAATTGCACCGCAGGGAACAGCAGGCAGTCCTAACGATATATCGGGTCAAAAGCTGCACAATTCAATCTGCCTGTTCCGCTTTCCTGAATGGAACCGCCGTCAATCGGGTCGAGAATATGGTCTCCGATACTCTGCCAATTTCCGCCGACAGATTTAACATTATTTGCGACTTTATACTCTTGCCAAACATCCCAAGCTGATTTTTCGGGAAATTTTCCGGTTTTCCTATCCACTCTGGGTTCCCAATACCACTCCCAACGTTTAAAATGCTTATAGCCTCGTGCTTTAACTCTTTCACCCAGCTCATTTACAAAATAGCCGTCTTGCACATTATATGGATCCCAATAGTCGTAAAAAGCCTTCTGCAATTCAAAAAAAGTATAATCGCCGGAGCTTTTCGCCGGCAAATTTGCTCGCCACTGCTGGGCGAAAGATTCACCTATTGTCAATAAAAATACCGACAATAAGAATGATTTTAGTAATAATTTTTTCATACCCTAATTAATTTCAAAAACAAAACAATCAAACAAATATTTTATTCATATTTGAATAAAAAGTAATAATTTTACCCACAAATACAAAATATTAACTACAAATATACAAAAATAATATTGATATGTATCTTATCAAAACAAAGGGTGCGGGTGAAATATCGGATTATATACAAGTTCGAGACGATAATTTTTGTCTGATAACCTATATTCTCCCCCACAAAATCGGTCTGATTTTGAAGAGGTTAGATTTAGAAAAACATCTTGAGACTGTTAAAAATTTTATTAAAAACTCGAACTACGGAGAAATAACGAAAATCTAAAAAAAGTTACTTTTCGTCAAATTTAACATTAAATTTAGAAAAATTTTCTATAGCCGAACTCTATATTTTTGCTTTCGTCTTAAAAATATAAAAACGCCAAAAATTATCAATACAATAATTGGGGTAATAATATTGAGAATTTGAATTTTCACTCTATTTTTGTAAAGCAAATCTTTATCTAATACTCTGATTTTCAGTTCACGAGTACGGATACTCATCAATCCGCCGTCTTCGCAAAGGTAATTTACGGCATTAAGAATAAATTGTCCGTTTCCGTAGTAGATTCGGCGTGAATAAGGGTCGTATCCGAGCGGACGAGGTTTTCCGCTTTGGTCAAAATCGTTTCGTATTAAGTCGCCGTCGCTGACGACAATCATTTTTGTATCAACACTTTCCGTGCGAACAGAATCTTTAGGAAAGCCCGGAAAATACGCGCCGACCGAAGCAAATTTATATGCCGATTCAAACTTTCCTTCCAACAAAACAGCTACATTGAACTCGCCTTCTTTTAACAACGGATCGTCTGCCATGTCGCGCACCATATCTAAGCGAATTTCCACAGGAACTTGGTCGTTTCGTGATTGCAAAGATGTATGTAACAATATGGTTTTCTTTACATTAGGTGTTTCAGCAATCGTATCTATTGACGATACAAATTCTGTTTTAACAACATCCAAATATTTGTTCACAGCATGCGTGTTGTCCGACAAAATCAGCGGAAAAAAGTTCCACGGATACGGTTTTACGCGTACTTGTCCGCCGCCGGCATCTTCGGGCAAACCGATGACCGATGCTTGTTTGTCCTGAACCAAATCGTAATTCACACGCA
>DYOJ01000319.1 GCA_020720705.1 Acetofilamentum sp. | reverse complement strand
TTCGCATTGTTTTTTTATATTTAAAACCCAATTTTCGTCCATTGGTCTTGCTCTGGTTCCACTTTCACCGCCAACTATTACCCAATCAATATTTTCAAGATTTATTTTTTCAAGGTCTTCAAGTAAAGGCTCAATCGAAAGAAATAAAACTGTTGCATTTAATTTTCTTAATTTATCAATTCTTGGTAAACCGTCTTTTTTATTTTCAACTGTAACTCCCAGCCAAATATTTTTTGGTATTTCTCTTTTTGATAAATATTCAAACATTCGTTCTGCTCTTTTTGTAAGAACCTGATAGGTATGTTGTGGTGTATTTTTTATAACATTGAAAATTTTATCTAAATATTCATTTGGCATTTGTTCGTGAAAAATGTCGCTCATTGAATTTACGAAAAAAATTGTTGGTTTTTTTTTCTTTAAAGGTTCGTTTAAACGACTTGGAACTGTATTAAACTGAAATCCATTTTCATAACCTTCTACATTCATTGCTTGTAATCTGTTTGCCATAATTTCAGCATAGCAATTTTTGCAACCTGCACTTATCTTAGTGCAACCTGCCGAAGGGTTCCACGTTTGTTCTGTCCATTCAATTTTATGTGCCATTGCTTAAAATTTTGATTTGATATGGTTTTGCTTTATGTATATTTGTTGAACTATTATTTACTTCTCCAATTCTTTCGATTTTTTTATTCTGTTCTAATTCATTTACAATTTCTGTAAAAAGTTTTGGTTCACAACCATTCCGAATAGTATATTTTAATCCTGCAATATTATCTTTGATTTCACCTGCCAAAATCAATTTTACAATTTCACGTTTAATAGTATCTTTTTTAATATTTTCGTTCAATGCACCAAAAAGTGAATTTGATGCAAAATTATTGTCTATATTATAATTGGCTTCTCCTGAAAATTTATCATATTTCCAACATACTTTTAGAAATTTTTCCATTCCTAATGTATGATTTGAGCCAAATATCAAACCATAGTAATTACCTTTCTTTTCATCTTTTTTAATGGAAAAATGATGTAGATAATACTCTTTTTCTGCCGGTATTAAATCCCTGAAATAGTTAGCAATTACTCTATGAATTTCATTTGGTTTTCTGTCTTCAAATTTTATTTTTGAAGTATCAATATACTTTGTGGTATTTGGATGTTCACTAAATCTTTTTATGAATGATGAAGAAATAAAAAATATGAAATCAGTTTTTGGAAAAGAGATTAATTGTCTGAATATATCATCGTGTATTTCTTTAAATCCATATTGGTCTAAAAGTATGAATTTCCCAAATTCTTTATTTGTAAGAATTGTATTTATTTTACTATCAGAGAAAATGTCTTTAAAATCGAAATTTTCAATTCTGTAATCGTAAACACAATTTCCACAATTATTTTTAATTTTGCATTGGGCAATAAAATTATCAACATTCTCTTTAAGTTCTAAACTTTTGTCTGGTAAAGCTTCATTGAAAATAAAAATAATTTCTTTTTGAGCTTTCAAGCAATATTTTCTATCTTTTCCTTTTGCTTTATCTAACAAAATTAAAGGACTTCCTAAATTGTTCTCAATGTCAGTTCCACTACCTGCAAAAAAATCAAATACATATACTTTTTTCGTAAAAATGTCATTATTGAAAACCGGTAACCATTCTTCAAAACATTCTCCGAATATTCCGAGTTTTAATTTCGTTGCGTCATCAAAAGCATATTTATTAATATTTTTTGCCATTATTTGTTGCTTCTATTGATTCTACAATGGTAACAAATTTCAATTTTACGAATAAATCTTTCTACTTCCTACTGAAAATTGTCTATACTTTTTTTGTTTTAAAGAAGAATCCGGCAGCAAACATGCCCAAACCGAGTAAAATTGCCAATGCACTTTGTTTTTTTTGCACATGTGAATATAAACCGACATAAGCAGAAAGTAAGGTGTCGGGTTTTTCTCGTTTTTTGGGGACTTCAAAGGTAACGCCGACTCTTAAATTTTCAGGTTTCTGGAAATTTGCTACAAATCCCTGATAAATAGCATCTTGATTAAACGCTCGATAATAATCGTATTCGACACTGTCCGGCTTGTAACCTTTTATATAGTCATAAGCAAATTTTGATTGTGATAAAACAGTATCACCTTTGTCATTCAAAACGAATATTTTGAACAAACAGTGTGAACTGTCTTGCATCGTAAAACTTGCAGACATGTCAATCTCTTTATCTTCGGGAGTTACCGGAAAATTGTTACGGCTGATAACAGTCATGGTTTCGGTAGAGTCATTCAGCGGCATCCACGGAGTAACGGTCTCGGATTCTGACGGGCGGAAATATTCTTCAAAAGTGTTATGAAAATTATACCCGGAATTGTTGAAAAATAATGCGTAAAGAAATAATGCCAAGCCGGTAAACACCAAAATTCGCTTATTGAAACGATTAACCTTTCTGCGTTCGTTTTCGGATTTTAGTTTCGCAGCAACTTCGGGGTCGTTGGCGAACATTTTTTGGACATCGGTTTTAGGAATTTTTCGTTCTTCAAAAAACTCAATTTCCTTAATCACTTTTTGCTCGTCATATCTCCATTCGGCGAGGTATGATTTCACATAATTGCGATATTCCGAGAAGCCGACCGTGTTACCCGGAACGACTAAATAGGTGCTCTCACCTTCAAAATACAGAATTTCGGATTTGCCGTATTCAACGATACGTTGAGATGTTTTGCCGTCGGTATAATCCGGAATGGTTGTTTTTTCGCCGGGTAAAATCGGAAATGTCGGAAAGAAAGTATCTGAAAACGAGAAGCCTTCACGGTCTTCGATAATGGTTTTATAGCCGCCGTCTTCGTTGATGAGCAACCATTCATCGAACGTCCAAACCTCTGATGAGTAACCTGTTTCACCGTCTTCAGCCCAATATTCACGGTAGTTGCTGCGCCAAGCCGTGCGTCCGATAATTTTGTAAGTTTTTCCGTAAATTTCGCCAACCATACCGAGTTTTAAAAAACTGCGCGGCGGAAATTTACTCGGATGTTCAGCTTTTGTGAGAATTTTAAATACATCGGAACCCGCATCGGCGGTTGTGCCGCAATACGGACATGCAACGTATTTGGTGCGTGCGTTTTGCAATTGCAATTCCCCTCCGCAATTCGGACATTTGAATTGCCGTATTTTTTTTGCACTAATAGCCATAATCTTTCGGTTTGATTACAATATTATCGGGATGGATAACTTCGCCGGTGTAATAAAGTGTTTCGGTTTGCATTATTTCAAAACTTGCGGGTGCTCCCTTGCCCACGATGATACCGTCAATAAAATCAGCTTTTTCGCCCGGAATTACTTGATGCGGAAGTTCGCCCTCGCCGCCGACAATCCATGCTTTATTTTTTTCGGACACAAAAAATTGATTCCCCATAAACGGATATGCTACCCCTACAAGTGCTTTGTCAAAAACAGGCAGATTCTCCGTTACACTGATTTCCTGATACAAAGCATAATCGCCTTCGTCCTCTTGCAACCAGAAATATTGGTCTTCGTTGTCATCAAATTTGATGCACCATTCGTCCCAAAATCCGTCCGGATACTCATAACGTAAACGACCTAAAACCCGCATCAAACGGTGCGAAATGCTGCCTTCGGCTCCCGTATAAAGTTTTGAGCCGTAATCAGATAACTTAACTTTTTCTCCTTTGGCAACCAAACCTCCGTTTTCCAAATAGGATAATTGGTCGCAGAATCCGCACACCACCATTTTGGAAAATCTGTACTCCAATTTTAGCGGCGCTCCGCATGACGGGCAATGTAATTCCGGTATTGACATGGTTTAGATTTTGCGGCAAGTTACACATTATTTTTTTAACGGAGAAATTTTCAACTTCATTTTCAGTATTTTTTTATCATTATCAAACGGATTATTTTTTTGTTCAATA
>DYOJ01000318.1 GCA_020720705.1 Acetofilamentum sp. | reverse complement strand
GGATGTTAGCTGCAAGTGTAAAGAACCGACTGCGAAATGAATCAACAATAGTGAAATGTATCTATCAAATTTAAAACTTTGGAATTTTAGAAAATTCGGTGCAGAGGTTGAAATAGACCTTGATAAACCGAATTTAGATTTAAACCTAAACAAAGGTTTGAATGTAATTATTGGCGAAAATGATTCGGGCAAAACTGCAATTATAGATGCAATAAAATTAGTTTTAAGAACACACAGCTATGATTACATAAGAGTTGATGATAAGGATTTTTTCAATGAATCAAATCGTTTTCGCATTGAATTAAAATTTGAAGATTTAAAACCCGAAGAAGCAAAAAACTTTACTGAATGGTTGGGCTGGATAGGAAATGGTGCAAATGCAAAACCATTTTTAAAACTTAATTACGATGTAAAACGACAAGCAGATAAAATCATTCCAACCGATGTAAAATCAGGTGTTGACGAAGAAGGATATTTGCTTTCAGCTGAAACGAAAGATTATTTTAAAGCAACCTACTTAAAACCTTTGCGTGATGCAGAAAACGAATTAGTTGCCAAACGCAATTCGCGCTTGTCACAAATTCTTTTAGGCGATGAAGCATTTAAAGGAAAAGAGAAAGACAACGATTTGGTAAAAATCTTTTCGGGTTTAAAAGAGGAATTAGAAAATTATTTCAAAGGTATTGATAATGCAGGTCGACCCAAAGCAACCGAAGGGAAGCAGATAAAAGATAAAATTGACAACTACATTAAAAGTTTTTACAGCAAGAACAACGAAAGCGAATTTGAATCAACATCAACCGACATAAAAAGCATTCTTGAAAAACTTACTTTGACTCTGAAAGGCGAACCCAACCCGGGCTTAGGAACTTTGAATCGTTTATTTATGGCTGCTGAATTGCTTCACTTAACCAAATCAAATTGGACTGGCTTGCGTTTGGGGTTGGTTGAAGAATTAGAAGCACATTTACACCCACAAGCACAAATGCAAGTGATAGAAGCGTTTCAAAAACAAAAAAACATTCAACTTATTTTGACAACGCACAGCCCGAATCTGGCTTCCAAACTCAAACTTGAAAACTTAATTATTTGCAACAACGGAAATGCTTTTCCAATGGGCGAAACATATACAAAGTTGGACAAAGACAATTACAAGTTCTTAGAAAAGTTTTTAGACACAACAAAAGCAAATTTGTTTTTTGCGAAAGGTGTTATTTTAGTTGAAGGGTGGGCCGAAGAAATTCTTTTGCCGAGCATTGCAAAAGCAATTAAGATTGACTTAACGGAAAAAGGTGTTTCAATTGTAAATATCGGGCATACAGGTCTTGACCATTACGCAAAAATTTACTTGCGACAAGCAGAGCCCAATATGAAAATTCCTGTTGCAGTAATTACAGATTCCGACATCAGGGAATACGAAAAGAACGGAGATGATTTTATAAAAAGAGATGTAAACACCGTTCAACAAGAAACGTTGGCAAAATTAGCGTCCATTAATGGCAAATCTAAAAGCAATGTTCAATATTTTCCAGCACCAAATTGGACTTTGGAATATGCACTATTCAAATCAACAAATTTAACAACACTATTGCAAAATGCTGCAAAAGCGATTCACACAGGAACAGATTGGAACACAGATTTTGAAAAAGCACTTGCGAAAAAATTGATAAACAAAACTTTGAAAAAAACGGATGTTGCTTATCACATTGCAAACGCTATTGATGAAGATTTAGACAAAGAAGTACATACAATTCAAAATGTTGATGATGCTAATGACACGGTTAATTACCTCGTAAAAGCGATTAAATATGCCACAGGTAATTAACATATCAGATGAAGAAATTCAACATGCCGAACAGTTGCTTTTACCTGCGGGCAAAACGTTTGATGATGATGGCAAATCGTTTATTCGTAATTTCAACACAATAGATTTGCAAGCTGTCCCAGGTAGTGGAAAAACAACTGCGTTGCTTGCAAAATTGATTATTTTGGAACATAAGCTTCCATTTGCTGATAATTCAGGAATTTTGGTTTTATCACATACCAATGCAGCTATTGATGAAATAAAAGAGAAAATTCAAAAGCATTGCCCTAAACTCTTTTCCTATCCCAATTTTATAGGAACAATACAAAGTTTTGTTGATGAGTTTATGGCAATTCCCTTCTACATTCATAAGTGCAAGAAAAAGCCAAATA
Organism: Acetofilamentum sp.; assembly: GCA_020720705.1. GTDB lineage: Bacteria > Bacteroidota > Bacteroidia > Bacteroidales > JAADGE01 > DYOJ01. The sequence goes on along the minus strand of DYOJ01000318.1, from coordinate 1,720 downwards.
GAATTGACCAAGAAATATACAATGAGGTTGCAACAAAACGATACAACAATCTTCCTAATTCAGCAGCAAAAACTTGGTTAAATAGGCAACACGACCCAGAAAGTTTATTTATTAATTTCCGTTTTGATATTGATTTAAACTTGACAAACGGAATGAATGGCTCAATAATTTTGAGAAGCGACAGTAATTCGCCGACTTATAAAACCTTCAAAACAATAAAATCACAAATTCTACAATCAGGAGTTTTAAATTATGACGATGCGTATTTTTTAGCCGAATTGTATTTGAAAGAAATTCCAAGTATCAAAATAATTTTGCAGAAACGCTTTGCTTTCGTTTTTGTAGACGAAATGCAGGATATGGATACTCATCAATACAATCTGCTTGAAAAGATATTTTACGATAACGGAAACTCTTTGTCAAAAATTCAAAGAATTGGCGATAAAAATCAAGCAATTTATAATTCAGTAAAAGCAAATGATGTTTGGGTTGACAGAACTGATATTTTACGGTTAAATGGAAGTCAACGCTTAAGTAAACCAATTGCAAATGTTGTGAAAAAATTTGCCTTATATAGCGATATCGATTTTGATATTGTTGGTAAAAATGATTGTGATATTAAACCTCATATTTTAGTATTTGAGACAACAAATATTATAAATATCATTCCTAGGTTTGCTCAAATCGTTAGAGAAAAAGGATTGGCAAATTCAGTAAAACCAATCAAAGTTGTTTGTTGGAATACAGAATGGAAAGAAGATGAAGTAAGTCGAAACGATATAACCAAACTTCGTTTAGAAGATTATCATAATGATTTCAAAAAAGAAAAAGGTAAGCCTAAGCAGGATTATGATAATTTGAAAAGTTATTTGTTGTATTACGAAAAAAAGCAAACATTGGAACCTTTGCGAAAAAATATTTTAAACGCTTTTCTAAAAATATTGCGTTTAGAAAACATCAGTACTGAAGATGATAGACCATTCACAAAAAAGAAACTAATTGACTTTATTAATGAAAAAGACCTTCAAAAATATGACAAGTTTAATTTGAATCTTTACACATGGTCAATCGGAATAATTCAAGAAAAAACAAATGAAGTTTGGAATGAAATAAAAACATATGTTCCAATTTTACTTGAAATGTTTGAAAAAACAATATCCGAAAGTCAGAATTTTATTAATAGCAACAATGCTGTTATTCCTAATGAAAATACAGATGTTTTAATGTCAACCAACATTTATAAAGAAGATGAACTTGAAATTGAAATTACGAGTGTTCACGCAGTAAAAGGACAAACACATTGTGCTACATTGTATTTAGAATCATATTTTCACCAAGACGGAAGAGGAGCGAATGCAAAATCTTATGAATCACAAAGATTACAAAACCAGTTTTTAGGAACGCAAATACAGTCAACCGTTGGCAATAGAGTTAACCAATCTGCGAAAATGGCATACGTCGGTTTTTCACGTCCAACAGACTTGCTTTGCGTAGCTGTGCATAAAGACAGGTTTGACAATTTTCTGAGTGAAATAGACAGAGAGGTTTGGGAAATAATTGAAGTAACAAATAATGAAGAATAAATTGATAAGAATAAACACCAGCAGCCAACATTTTGTATAAGTAATGGCAGGGAAAGTGCTAAATATAAAGGTTTGTAGTCCGCTCAAACTGCGTAGCGGTTTGACAGGAAATTACCACGCAACCTGCCACTACTCAT
>DYOJ01000317.1 GCA_020720705.1 Acetofilamentum sp. | reverse complement strand
GTCCACGCTAAACATCATAATATCAACCAAATACAAATTTTAAACAGATGAAATACAAAACAATCATGATGCTGTTTACAGCAATTTTTTTCGGAGGTTGTATAACAATTACAAAAACCTCCGATGACAAAACCGCAAAAGCCTTAGGACTGACCGATGGTTTATATGCCAAAATATCAACCAATAAGGGAGATATAGTGCTGCAATTGGAGTATGAAAAAACTCCGCTTACAGTTGCAAATTTTGCCGGTTTAGCTAAAGGAGTCATCCCGAATGAAGCAAAAAAAACAGGGGTACCGTATTATGACGGCTTGGTTTTTCACCGCGTGATTAAAGATTTTATGATTCAAGGCGGAGACCCCACGGGTACAGGACGCGGCGGTCCGGGCTACAAATTTAGGGATGAGATTGATAAAAGTCTCAAACACGATAAGCCGGGCATATTGTCTATGGCAAATGCAGGAGCCGGAACAAACGGCAGCCAATTTTTTATAACACATAAAGAAACATCGTGGTTGGACGGCAAGCACACCGTTTTTGGGCATGTTGTTGCGGGGCAAGATGTTGTAAATTTAATAGCACAAGGCGACACCATGAGAACCGTAAAAATTCTCGCCGTTGGGAAAGCCGCAAAAGCCTTCGACCCGTTAAAAACATTTAATGAACTCAAAAAGTAAAAAAACGGAAAAGAAAATTTGAAACCGCCGAGTGAATAGTTCGCAAGGCGGCTTTTTATTTGGGGGCAATTCGGTACATAAACAATGCGATAATTGCAAATACTGCATTGGGCAGCCATGCCGAAATTATCGGGTTCAGATTTCCTTTAATCGTAAATTGAGATGCCATTTGCATAAAAAACAGGTACATAAAACTCAGAAGCAATCCGATACCGATATTCAAACCTGTGCCGCCGCGCCGTTTTCGCGAGCTGATAACGACTCCTATCAGTGTCAAAATAAACGTGGAAAACGGGAACGCAATACGCTGATGTTTTTCCAATAAATAATTATTCACATTGGTTTCACCTCGCATGACGGCATCCGAAATATAGTCGTTGAGTTCAAAAAAATCCATTTTGGCTTTTTCCGTATCGCGCCGTTTAAAGTCTTCGGGACTGATATTGAGTGTTGTATCAATTTCTTTTCCAAATTCGAGGGTTTCATTGTCGCCGTCAAAAGTGCGTATTTGATATTTTGTGATTTTCCATTTATTTTTAACGGTGTCCCATTGAAGTTTTGTAGCTAATAACTTGGATTTCAATTCTTTACCCTCAAATGTTTCGAGCGAAAACTCAAATCCCACATTGTTGCGCGTATTAAAATTTTCCATATACATAAACACTCCCGGACTTAGTTGCCGATGTATATGTCTGTCTCGATTATAAAAAGTGTTATTTATATAGGTGTCTTCAAAATCCAAACGGATTCTGTTTGCCGGCGGAATAATAAAATTACTCAGCACAAAAGACGAAGCAGCCAAAACGGCAGCCGTAAAAAAATAAGGCATCATAAATCTCCTGAAACTTACACCACTGCTGATAATTGCGATAACCTCTGTGTTCTGTGTCATTTTTGAAGTAAAAAAAACTACAGCAATAAAAATGAACAGAAACATGAACAAATTAGCATAATACGGGATAAAATTGAAGTAATAATCAAAGACTATTGCACGCAAAGGAGCTTCCTTCTCAAAAAAATCATCAATTTTTTCAGTAAGGTCAATGACTATAGCCAAACTGATAATGAGAACTATTGAGAACAAAAATGTACTCAAAAATTTGCTGATAATGTATCGGTCTAATATCTTAACTTTCATTCCGAAATAAGTGAGCCGCAAAGATACTGATTTTTTCATAAACACGGCTTGTTTAAGATTTGTTAAGATTTGACAAAATAATCGGTATCATTAATGATTCTAATTTAGGTAGTGGGCTAAATGCGTTGAAGTGCAAGCGTGGACGCTTGCAACATACAAAATACTATGCGTTTAGCGTCCACGCTAAACTTTAATCAACGGATTTACGACACTACCCTATTTTACGCAGATACATCGGAAAAGGAAAAGCGTGGACGCTTTTTGCAGTTTTTATTTTCGTTGAGCGTCCACGCTAAACACTTATGCTGTAATCGGGGATAGGTTGAGAGTGTCATTTTAAGTAATTAACTGATAATCTATTACTTGTATCTATTTAAACTCTCAACTTTAAACCTAAACAATATATACTCACAAACAATGCTGAAATCATTAAGTTAGTAAAGTAGAAATAACCGAACTTCAAAAACACGACCACAAAACAAGAACAAAAAATCAAAAAACACTTGTTTTGGTGTCAAATTTATATCAAAAAACATGTTTTAAAAGAAAAATGTCAAAAATCATTTTCAGATTCAAAAATTATGTTTATATTTGGAACAATATTGAAATTTAAACGTATAATTATGTCCGAACAAACAAAACCGGTAATTGTTCCTTGGGATTTTTCAGAACTTGCCGAATTCGCACTGCAACATGCCGTCCTGCTTGCCAAAAAGCAAGATTTGAGCATCGTAATGTTGCACATTGTTAAGAAACAATCCGAAATCGCCGAAGCTACAACCAAAATGCAGGCTGTAGTAGAGAAGTGCAAAGCTGAACACGGCTTAGCACCGGAAATTTTAGTCAAAGAGGGAAGTATTTTTACGGACATCGGAGACATTATTGAACAAACCGATGCGACTTTTGCTGTCATGGGAACGCATGGGATTAAAGGAATGCAAAAATTCACCGGAAGTTGGGCTTTAAAAGTGATTGTAACCTCAAAAGCTCCGTTTATCGTAGTTCAGGATAAACCTGCCAAATCTCAGAATTACAAAACAATCGTTTATCCGATAGATTTTAAAAATTCCGCCAAAGAAAATCTGATTTGGGCTGCATACATGTCAAAATTTTACGGTTCAAAAATTCACTTGTGTTATGTTGATGAAACCGATGTTACGTTCAAACGTAAAATTTCTCAAAACATCGCACTTGCTCAAAAATATCTTGCAGACCAAAACGTTCAATACGAAATTATCAAACTTGAAGGTAAAAAAGTAGCAGAAGAAGCGGTTGCTTATGCCAAAGAAAGCGGTGCCGATATGATTTTAATTTCCACCACAAAAAATATCAGTTTCCAAGATTTTGTTTTGGGTGCACACGAACAAAAAATTATTGTAAACAAAGAACAAATTCCGGTGATGTGTGTGAATCCTCGCGAGGGCTTAACTAAACTTTCCGGTTTTAATTAGCAGAAAAACCTTGATAAAACCAGTCCGCTCCTTGCAAAGCGGACTAATTTTGTGTACAAAATCCACATTTTTTTGGAAACAGAACGCATCATACTCGGCATAGACCCCGGCACAACATTTACTGGGTACGGCATTGTGCGCGGTAACGGAAATACTTTAAAATTAGAAACTTACGGATATTTAGATTTGTCAAAACTGACTGATCATTACGAAAAACTCGGAAAAATATTTAAACGAACACTTTCCCTAATCGAAGAGTTTCGTGTTACTGAATTTGCCGTTGAAGCTCCGTTTTTTGAAAAAAATGTGCAATCCATGCTCAAACTCGGACGTGCGCAAGGCGTTGCCATGTCGGCAGCAATCTACAAAGACCTGCCGGTAACGGAATACTCGCCCCGTAAAGTAAAATCAGCCGTTACCGGAAACGGTGCGGCATCCAAAGAGCAAGTGGCTGAATTTTTGAAACGCATCCTTAATTTTAATCTCATGCCCGAAAAATTGGACGTAACAGACGGTATCGCCGTTGCGGTTTGTCATTTTTATCAACACCGTTTTGATGCCGTCAGCTCGGCAAAAAGCTGGAAAGATTTTATCTCAAAAAATCCGAATCGCGTTAAATAGTTCTTGTAAAAAAACTCATAACACATTGAAA
>DYOJ01000316.1 GCA_020720705.1 Acetofilamentum sp. | reverse complement strand
CAAATAATCTAGTGTCATGTCAAGTCTCTTCTGACGTTTCCATGTCCTATCGGACGATGGAAAGTCTCTACTGACCTGCATTCGTCCGTAGGACAATGTAGCGTCATTTGAAGATTGACATGACACTAGATTAGATTTAAGACATCAGATTACAGACAACAGACTCTAAAATATTGTAAATCTATAATTTAGAAGTCAATTATGGTAACTATTCAGCCACTCTTGATTTTTTAAACAATTGATTATCAACACTGTATAAAAATCAATAAAACTTTAACATATTTTAACTAAATTTTAATTTATTGTTAATCAATTTGTTATAAATAAATTATCAAATTTTATACTGATGATATAATAAAATAATATTTATATGTTATTATCAATCAGTTGTTTATAGCGGCTGAATAGTTACTAATTATGTAATAGTTATTATTCGGTTTTATATAAGCACAAACTTTGCCGAAATCTTTAACTTCGTAAAGTCGAATTAATTAAATATTTATTAATCAGAAAATTATCACATTATCACATTTCCAAATTAACACATTTTCAGTATTGTATATCAAAACGTTATTTGTGTTTTTTTAACCGATTTCGAGTTTCTGCATAGTCGAGAAAATAATTGATTCGAAGCGAAAAGGTATGAGCCTGAGTTTGCTGAAACAAGTATTTTAAATTATTGATAATTTCCGGTGTGTATGATTCGTCGTAGCTCAAAGCGGTGTGTCTGTACAGAAATGAGATTTGTGAACCGGGCGCATACCACCAATTCAAAGCAAAATCAATGTTCCAATTATTGTAAGAAAAATCTGCATTAGATTGATAATCTGCTGTTTGTTGATAATTTCCGTCTGTCAACAGAATGTAGTAAGTTTGATAATCTACACCTGTTTGGTAATGTCGGAATTTGAGCGACAAAGCTAAATCCGGAGAAAATCCAAAAGATGTTTGTAGGAAATTTTCATACGAGAGTAAATTCCTTTTTCCGATAATTATGGAATTACCAACGGTTTGTACATAACCGTAATCTTTTTTCGATTCACTGATTGTGCTTCCGAAACCCAATGAAAGTCGGTCTGAAAACCTAACTATCGGATTGATTGTGAGCACATATCCCCACATACCTTGTATTTCTTTAAAATATACCGATGGGAAAACATCTATCACAAAACGCCGATTATAATTTGGCGAAACTCCTCCCCATAAGCTTAAATTACGGTGAGACAGCATGTAACGACCGGCAGTACGGGGTTCGTAGTGGTCATACATCCGAAAGGGTTGAACACCGAAGCCAAATCCATAATAATCATTTTTTTTGTTTTGTGAGTTAAAATTAAAAATTACATCAGCCGATTCATTTTTCTTTGTTTCGTTATTGATTTGAAGTTTTGAATCCACACTGATATTCATGGAGTTAAAATGTTTGGTAGATTGTAAAATACGGAAACTGTACCAAGTGCTGATGTAGGAATAATTTTTATAATAATTATATCCGAAATCATTAATCTCATAATTTTCAGACACATAGCGCAGATAAGTTCCGAAACGATTTTTTCCTTTGTCTTTTTCTAAACTACCTCCAAGCCAATATCCTTGCTTTTCCTGTTCGGAATATTGTGAGCTAAATTTAGATTCAGTGCTCAAATAATAGGCGTTATTTTTTGTGTAATTATCAGTAAGTAAAGCAATTACATTTGCATCTCGGTAATTGCCGAGCCTTGTAACATTGGTATTTATAATTGAAATCGAGTTATTGTTTCGATACTGTTTTTCGGCAACCAAGACGTTAAAATTTGTATATGGCGACAAAATTTCCGTCCGACTTTCGGAAGTTAAAGTATCCTGAATATTGATTTCGGAAAGGTCTGTAAACGAGTTCATTACTCCAATTCCCCAACCGTCTGAAGTTCGTCCTGATATTTTTACGGCATTGATTAAATTCGCTTGTGTAGGTAAATTTCCTTCAATTTTCTCGTTATCAGTCAGGTTTGCAGATTCAGAGTATAGTTCTCCTATCCGTCTGGTGTATAATATGTTACCTAAACTAAACAAGTCTGTTCCTTCGGTAAAAAATGCTCTTCGTTCTTCAAATTGTTGTTCAAACGGTCCAAGAACATACTGCACATTATCAAAGGTTGTTTGCCCGAAATCAGGTATCAGAATTGCATCCAAAGTGAAATTTTCGGTTATACCCCATTTTAGGTCTGCCCCTGCTTTAAAATTGTGATGTAAATCTGACCCGAATTTATTGAAATAACTTGAAGCATAAGGTATTATGAACAATCTCACAGGCGGATTTATATCGCTTATACCATGTAATTTTCCGGAGAACAACATCGCATTTCCCTCGTTTGCAGGGATATAGTTCCATGTATAATTTGTGCGCGAACGGCGGATGCCGCGTTTGAAATTAAGAGTCCAAACAGAGGTGTTATTTTTGGGGAATCGAAGTGCCGAAAAGGGGATTTTAATTTCAACCACCCATCCGTTTTCAGTTATACGCACATCACTTTTCCAAACAGCATCCATGCTTGCATCGGTGCCTCCGTTCACGGTATTGATTGCATCAAGTTGCGAGCCGGCTGCCGAAACGCTGAAAATAAATTCTTGTCGGGCATCGTTGTAAGGGTTGATATGCACATTGAAAAAATCGGCAACCCCTTCTGAATCACGTTCGGTCAGTTGTCGTAAAATACTATCCGGAAAAGCATCGTACATCATTGCACCAAAATACACACCTGTATCGTCAAATAATACTCGTACTTCTGTTTTTTGATTTTCTGGTTCGGGTAATCCGTTGTTGGGTGATAACTCCACAAAATTTGAAGCCTTATCTGCGGTTTGCCATGCAGGCTCGTCCAAATTACCGTCAATTTTTATGTGTTCGGAAATGCGAACGGCAGTAACGGATTTTGGGGTTTTTGCATTTTGGGTCTGCGCGGACAAAGCCTGCAAGACAAGCAAAGTAAAGAGCAGAATTTGCTTCATTTTGTTTTATGATTTGGAAAGTGATGCAAACAAATTTACAAATTCATGCTGAAAGTTTTTCAAATTTGTTATCAACCATTCTTTTTGACGGTCGAATAACTGATATTGAATTACAAAAGAGAGAAATACCTTTTTGATGTAGATAAAATATTGTAAAAAAAAAGGAACTCCAAATAATGTGTTCCTTCGTTTTCTAAAAATAGTAACCTTAAATTACCTTTTTTTCTAAATCTGCACCGGCTTTAAATTTAACCACTTTTTTTGCAGCGATTGTTATTTCTTGTTTGGTTTGCGGGTTGCGTCCTTTACGTTCTGCACGTTCGGAAACACTGAACGTCCCAAAACCAACGAGTGCAAGCTTATCTCCGTTTTTCAACGTAGTTTCGGTTGCTTCGATGAATGCATCTAATGCTTTGCGTGAGTCAGCTTTTGATAAGCCTGAGTGTTGTGCGATAGAGTCAATTAATTCAGCTTTGTTCATGACAGCCAATTTTTGTTTGAAGGTTAAAAAATAATTATCGGTGCAAATTTAGAATAATTGATTATTTCTGCAAATTTTCCGGCACTTTTTTTTTAACAAAGATTAAGGTGTAAAGCTCTAAAAATGAGTTTATTGAATGTATGTTTTTGATTTACAATAAGTTATAAAAAAAATAATTCTCCAAAAAAAATGGAGAATTATCATTTTATTGTCAAACAGACAGTTATAATGTTTACGGTTTACTGTTTACGGTTGATAGTTTACATGCTGAATAACCGGTTAATGACTAATTTCAGATAAAGTTCAGTTTATCCGTTTATTTGTTTAATCGTTTAATTTACAATGTTTTCAACAGAATTTCCACCGTATTTCCTATTGACTATTGACTAATGACTAATGACCAATGACCAATGACCAATGACTAATGACTAATGACTAATGACTAATGAC
>DYOJ01000315.1 GCA_020720705.1 Acetofilamentum sp. | reverse complement strand
GCTTTGTATAATTTTGCGGAGTTTAGCATGGTGTAAAATAAAATGTTGAAATGTAATTAGTTGCTGTCTTGTTTTGAAATATCTATCCAAAAATGTTGCAGTTCGATAGCTGTTTTGTTGTGTCGTAAATGTTTAGAATACAGTTTGTTGTTGTTTTTGAAGAGGTAATCGGTTTCATTCCAAAACGAATTGTCCTTAGTGATTTCTTTGTCAATCCACGAATTTATTTTTTGAAACCAAAAATCGAACGTTTCAGTTTCAACATAAGCAATCATAGCAGAATGAGATAAATCGGTGCCGTGAAGATTTTTTTTAAATCGTTCGATACCACCGGTTTCTTCCGATACATATTGTTTTACATGAGAAAGTTTTGTGTTTAATCTTTTACATTCGATGTCAAAAATACTTAAATAATCGCTTTTTAATACGAGTTCTTTTATTAAAACAGCAATATCCGGTTTTCGAGAATTTTCTCGTTGGTATTCATGCTGAAATTGAAATATCTCATTTGAGAGGTTTGCGTTAAAAAAAGAGGAAAGTTGATTGTTGTAACTTTGTTCTATGTCGGTTTCAGAAATCTGTTCGTAATTTATTTTGAAGTTTTTTATATGTATTGAGATATAATTTTTGATACTTTGAATTAAACCATCAGGCACTAAGTTATTAGAACCTTCGATTTCGGACATCTTTTTCTTTGAGTTGCAAATCATTCCTCTCTTCTGTTAAGAATATCCGCATACACATCAAACGCATCGCGGTCGCCGATGGATTTGAGCCAATATCTAAGTTGTTTGGGCTTTATGAACCAAATGACATCGCCGGTTGCTTCCGAATAGCTGTAAAATTTTACAATTCGTGTAATTTTTTGATTCTTGCCCGTTTGTTGATCAAAATAGTTTTTGAACTCGGCTTCGGTTTCGTTGCGGAATGTGTATTCAACAACTTTGTCGGTATAATGAAAACAGGTGGCAACATAAGAGTTTGTTTCCACAGTTCTGCCTTGTTTAAAGGCGTGGTTTTCTTTTGCCGAATAGCTTGCGTTCATGACTTTGCAAAACACATCGCCGTATTCTTTGACCTGTTTTTCAAGATGTTCGGGCGTTTTGTTTAACGGATTTGTATCGGGCGACTTTGCCTGATGAATGTAATAATCCAGCACATCGTCTTGCCAAACTTTTTCAATTTCGCTGAGTTCGAGTTCCGATTCGTCTTCGGGAAAGGGGAGGTTGTCGATGTCCGTTTTATTTACAGCTTTTTCTTTTCTTATAAGTGCTTCTCCACTCGTCAAAAAAATAATTAAGCTATTTAATCTATTGCTAAAAAGTCGTTCGAATTTTTTAATTTTATCAATATCATTTAAATTAAAATGAATACCTAAAATTCTGTGTGTGAAACAAATCTTGCTCTTATCCTTTTGGTTGATGTCAGGTAATTTTTTTGAATTGACGATTTCTATTGGTATAAGATATTTTGAATTCATACTTCGTTTTATTAAAATACTCGGAAGTGTGAATAGGTTTTCATTACAAGAATCTTTAAAATTCTCTTCACTTTCTTTTTTTATATTTTTGTAGTTGATACCATTTTCAGTGAAGTTTTTATCCGACAATACTAAATTGTCAGTGATGTAATCTGCTTTTTTACTCTTATTTTTAAGTCCGATGATGAATCCATTGCCATAGACCCAATCTTTGTTTTCCAATACCCAATTTTTTATTGTTCTTTGTTTTGTAAACCTTTCGACAATACGTCCCAATCTGCCGCCGCCAACGAGGTTTGTTTTCCAAATGTAACGTTCGTTTAACGCTCGTTTATAGCCGGTTACATGAAAATCATATCGGTCGAATACAAAAAAAAGTCTGTTCTGTTCTTTTTTGGTTCGGTTTGCAATGATGTGCCAAATGTTTTCGTTCAAAGTAGGTTGGTGATTTTTCACAAAAACTGCAACGGTAGCAATTCTATTTTGTTTTCGTCCTGTTTTATCATCTTTTGTTACAAAAAGTGTTTCTCGTAAGTGTGTAAAATCCACAATTTGAGGCACAAAATAGGTTTTTAAAAAATGGGTTCGGTAGTCCATAGACCATTTTCCGTACAGCAAAGGTGCGGAAGGCAGAATTAAACACGTCAGTCCGGTTTCTTTTTTTGACAATAATGTTGCTTTGTCTAAAAATACAAGAGCCAAATTATCATCGGGTATTTTGTGCGAAGTTTCTATCTGGAAATCTTTTTGTAACTTCTTGAAATAGACGCTGTTCTTTTGATTGTTCGGTGCATTAAACGGCGGATTTCCGATAACCAAATCAAAATCAGGCTTGTCTTTATGCGTGTTGAAAAAGCTGAAAAAGTTTTCGTGCAGGATGTTTTCTTGGCTTAAATCGTCAAATTTCAGGTCGGAATAGATTTGAACGGGTGTTAAATTTTCGAGCAAGGCAAGTGTTAAGCTGAAAATAGCCACGCGCACGGCTTCCGGCTCAATATCGGTGCCGTAGATGTTGTTTTTTAGGATGGATTGTAAAATTTTCGGCTCAACGGGTTTGTCAAAGGTTTCGCCTGTGTCGTTAAAGCGATTGATTTTATACCAATCAATCAAGCGTTTGTATGCCGATACGCAAAAGATTCCGCTGCCGAGGCTCGGGTCTAAAACTTTGAACGTTTGGTCTTTAAAGTTACGGTAATCGTCAATAGGCATCGCCTCATCTATCAGAAAATCAACCAAAAACGGCGGTGTATAAACCACACCCGGCATGTTGGGCAAAAAATCTTCGTATATGCGACTGATCAGCTCGACAGGCAAATATTGAAACGAATAATACCGCCAAATAGCGTATTGGTTTTTGGCAGAGTTGTAATTTCCGTTTAAGTATGCGGATAAAAATGTAAGTTGATGAACGGATAAGGTTTCTAAAACTGCCCTGTCATTATTCGCGTTCCATTCAAATATTTTCCCGTTGTATTGTAAAGAAAGATAGTCAAATAACGCTATAAGTTTTCTATTTTTAATCGTATCTACAAAGTTTTGAGTGCCCCAATTTTTCTCAAAGGTGTTTTCATTAACCGTAAACACATTATTTCCAAGCTCGTCTTTCTTCTCTTCGAGATATTTTACCAAAATACTTTGTATAATGAGTCGCTTCGCTATGTTTTCATCCAAGCCGGCAGATTTTAACTCAGCCGATAACTGTTTCAGTTCCTTTATCAGAATCTCGAACGGACTTTCGTTTGTGATAAATTGCTGCTTGTAAGTATCTGTATCCCAAAACGAACCGTTGTCGAAGAAATATGCCTTGTACGGGTGTGCGAGGGCATCGTAGTTGTCGGCAAGTTGCGTTGCAAAATTAAGTTTGTGCCGAATCGTTTTTTCAAAATTTTCTTTGTCGTCAATAATTTCGATTTTCTTCTTGGCATTAACGACAACAAGCTGTGTTTTTTCGATAATGTAATATATCGGAACAATCTCACTCGTCCAAATTTGTTTATGAATTTGAATTTTTTGCCCTTCTGATAATTTGTTTTTGGTATTATCGTAGATAAAAATCTGTGCAAGGGGTGAGCGTTTGTCTTCAAACATTTGAAAATAAACAGCATCAGCCGAATAGTTATTTTCGGCAATATAGAGAAGTCGTCTTTGAGATTCAGTAATATCCGGATACGTTTGCTTGCCGGAAACCAAAAGCAGACCGCTTGTTTGCGGGTTCATTTCCAATATTTGCAGATGCTTACGAAAGATATCCATGTTGCAAAAATACAAAATAATTTACATTTTGGAGAAATTATTTCCAATATTCAGTCTGTCAGGTACACACGCACCAACTGGAACTTTGCATAATTTTGCGGAGTTTTGCATGTTGTTGAAAGGTAAGGTATCTTATTTTTGTTTTTAATTCGACTTTACGAAGTTAAAGATTTCGGCAAAGTTTGTGCTTAGAATA
>DYOJ01000314.1 GCA_020720705.1 Acetofilamentum sp. | reverse complement strand
ACTTAGCGTTCAGTGTTTTTGGTCAGCGTCCACATTTCGTTCGCCACGCATACGACACGATGCCTCCGCCCAAAACCATCGCTGTAAGTAGCTTTTTGATAAACTTTATTTCAAATATCAATACGTTCTCATACAAAAGTTACATACTGATTCTTTTTGGATGCCTGTTTATTTTTTTTGTGTCATTAAGTTTTGGGGCGAGAACAGAATTTTTACACAGTAAAATACTTAGTGTTAACGATACCATAATTATCAATGATACTGTGTTTGTTTATGATACTGTGTATGTTAAAAAACTTTATACAGATACAGTTTTTTTATATGATACAGTAGTTTACCCTGTTTTGCCAACCTTAAAATCTTTAAAATTCAGAACAGAAGCCACCCGCTTGAAACACCTTGATTTTCCTGTCAGCCTGATACATCGAACATCCAAATTTTCAGTCGGAATAGCAGCAACATTTGCTTATCCGAAAATTCACTTTGAAAGCGGTCCGGCATCCTCCGACTATCGCGAATTGTTAAATATTGCACTCAATCCGACTACCGCGTGGAGTGTCGGAGCCGCAGGCATGTTGCATCGTCGAAAAGTTGATTTAGTATCGGGAATGAATTATACGCAAATCTCACAGTTATTTACTCATACAGAAATAATTACACGAGTAGATACGATAATGAAATACAAATTTTTCAACAGAACTGAAATTGACTTTGATACGATTTGGTTTGTAAATATTGATACACTTTTAGCTACCGGCGATACCCTTTGGACAGCCTATTTGGATACCAATTACGTAAATGTGCGTGATTCAGTTTTGGTGTTCGAGCCGGATACAACGCAAACTTTCGCTCCCGTCCATGCTAAAAACAAATATCGCTATTTTGAAATCCCTTTGATGCTGAAAATTAAACTATACAATGGGGTGAATTATAAAATTTTCACAGAAATAGGAATTTTTTCCGGTTTTTTTCTTGATTCTTCCGGAAAAATCGTATCTTTGAGAAATCAAAACGGTAGCGAGCCGATAGATAAATACATGAGATTCAGCCCGGTGTTGTTTTCGTCATTTATCGGCTTTTCGCTTGATGTGCCTTTGTCTAATCGGCTGAATATGAACGTTGGAGTGTATCGCAAGGATAATCTCAATGCTATGTTCACGAACAATCCGGTCAGTATCAGGCATAGCTTTACCGGGTTGCATTTTAAGATTTTTTATAGGATATAATTAAGTATCAATATGAAGATTTTGCTCGGCAGGTTTAGACTTTTAATGGTTGCCGTATTCATTTTGGCGACTAATGAAATTGCGGAAGCTCAATATTTTACACTCACCGGTAAAGTTACCGGTGCACTTTCAGGTGCACCGGTTGCCGGTAAGTATGTAATTTTTAGTGTAAACACCCTTAAAACAGATTCTTGCGTTACAAATGCTCAAGGCGTTTATACAAAGGAATTTGACATTTTCAGCGGGATAAAAGTTGAGGTGCATCTTATTTCGGAGTGTGTTGATTATCAATCTACTGAATCTATAACATTTATTTCGTCAAACCGAATTGACACCGCAAATTTCAAACTATGCAACCATGCAGAACTCCCTGATTTTGAATATGAAATAAGAACCCAAGACCGCACGCTGCTGCTGACAAATTTGACAGATACCACAAAATACACCGGATTGAAATGGAATATTGACGGAGACCAAGCCCTACAATATCACTCGCAAACTTCATATAACTCGGATACGGTTGATGTCCTTTGTTTATACGCCGAACGCAACGAGCGTAAATATATTCGTTGCAAAGAGATTGAAATTTCCGGAAAAAATACTATTTCCGGAAACATTCTCGCAGGTAATCAGCCGCTTGAATCAGGCACAGCCTATTTGATAGGAGCAGACAAAGCTATAAATGTAATCAGGGATACCTTTACTGTTACGGACGGAGCTTTTAAAATATCGGGTATCGAAAACGGTAATTACGGACTTTACATTGTTCCGGATTATGATTTTCAATTTCTGCATTACCCGCATTATTTGCCTACGTATTTCGGGGATACATACCGTTGGGATGAAATGTTGCGTCTGCAAATAACTAAAAATCAAGACGATATAGATGTCAGCTTATTATCGTATGTGTCGCCGTATTACGGAACATGTACCATTCAGGGAACTTTTTTCCCGACAGATACTTTGGTTATGAATGTTGAAAATATCAACGTTTTGCTATTGGATGACTCAAAAACACCGATTGATTTTCGCATCGTAAACGAAGCTCCGGGGTTTTACAGATTTCCGCATCTGCCCTTTGGCACATACTACATCCATGCGGAAGGATTAAATAAAAATGTGGAGGACTATAAAGTTGTTCTGTCCAAAGAAAATGAAAATACGGATATAGATTTTGATTATAATAACGACCAAATTATTGTCCGTCAAAAGGGAAGTGTTGCCACCTTAGATTCTGAGATTGAGTTGTATATTTATCAAAAAATTATAACAATAAACACAAAACAAGCCATTGAAAAGGGTTACATCGTAGAGTTATTCGATTTGTCAGGCAGATTAATATCCCAGCAAGCAATCGGACTAAACACACAGACCATAAAAATTGATGCCCGCAGTTGTGCAACCGGAATATACTTACTTTCCTTTATACAAACAGAAACTTTGCTTCGAGAAAATGTGAAACTGTATTTGACAGACAAATAGAATTTGTGAAAAATCAGATAATGACTTGATTCTGTTTCAATACTTTCATCGGGAATAAATTGTGAGAACAAACTACAATAAATAATTCATAATCAATTATTTAAAACAATATAAAGTATCCAAGTAATATAGTATGGTAAATTTAGCGTTGTCAAAGTTTTGTAAATTTATATACTCTTTAAAATCATCATGTTACGATTTTGTAAACTAACTTTGATAAAGCTCTGCCAGACTATTTTGAGTGGATACATTATAAGCCCTCAACAAAAAAACTATATATAGCGTAGCTCCAAATAAACATTAATACCATGAAATTTGTTGATATTAAGAACGATATAGCATTTCGTAAAATTTTTGGAAATGAAAAAAAGAAAGAAATTCTTATTTCCTTTCTCAATGCTGTGTTGGAATTGCCCAAAGGTAAACTTATCCGAACTATTGAAATAAAAAACCCCTACCAATTGCCTGAAATTAAGGGTTTAAAGAGTTCAATTCTTGATGTTCGAGTTACAGACGAACGAGAAATTTCCTATATTGTAGAAATGCAAGTTGAAGAACCTGATGGTTTTGATAAACGAGTTCAATATTATACCGCAAAACAATATTCATCACAAATCGAGATTGGAGAAGATTACCCCAACCTGAATCAAGTGATTTTTATCGGTATTTTAAACTTTAAATTCTTTGAAGGCGATGATTATTTAACAAAACATTTGATTACAAATCAAAAAACAGGAAAACAAGAATTATGCGATTTGGAATACAATTTTATCGAACTGCCAAAATTTAACGAAGACGAAATAATCATTGAAACACTTATCGAAAAGTGGATTTTTTTTATAAAAAAAGCACCAAACCTCGATGTTATTCCTGAAAATGTAACTGATGCAGGTTTAAAACAAGCATACACAGATGCAGATAAGCACAATTGGACAAAAGAAGAATTATTGGCTTATGATTATGCCTCAATGAGAAAAACTGACGAACTCGGTAAAATTCAATTAGCGACCAAACGTGCTGTAAATAAAGCACTTGAAATTGAACGAGAAATTGAACAAAAAAAACAAAAACAGAAAGAAATTGAAACTGTAAAAGAACTTTATAAAATAGGCGTTTCACCCGAAAATATCTCGACTGCATTAAAAATTAAAATAAAGTTTGTAAATGAAATATTGGACATAAAGGATTCTAACTAATTCGACTTTACGAAGTTAAAGATTTCGGCAAAGTTTGTGCTTAGAATAGT
>DYOJ01000313.1 GCA_020720705.1 Acetofilamentum sp. | reverse complement strand
AAACGCAAATAGAAAATGCAATAAGCGTCCACGCTTTTCTTTTGCCGGCATAACATCGTAAAGTAGAATTAATAAATATTGCAGCTACTTATTTAAAAAAAGATATATTTGTATTTTTTTATGGAAATTTTATCGTTTTTTGTGAGATACGGAATGATAATTGTTAATGTTTCTGTTATTAAAATTCGTTTTGAATACATTAGAATTTATGATTGCGAAAATAGTAAATAGTGTTTGTAAGAAAACGTTTAAATATTTGATTTCATGTAGATTATAACTGTTTTTTCAATTGAATGTATTGTCATTCAGTGGTCATTAAATAGTCATTCTTTGTTTTTTTATAGTTTCAATTGAATTTCGATAGAATTTCAACAGAATTTATAGAAACATTCAGAACGAAATTTCGCTATATCGTATAGAATTTCAATAAGTTATGAGTTTTCTTACAACGACTAAATATATTACATATCGGAAACCTGCCCGATGACAGTTCCGAATTAAAGTTACAAAAACAGTTTTATGCTAAATTTCGACCTGAATACTCTGCGAGCCGTATGGATGCACGAACATAAAGTGAGTATGTACGACCAAACAAAATTGCCTTTTTCTCTCGAAATATTTACCTCCGAGACACGAGCAGAAACTTGTTTAGCAATCAAAACTATGATTGTTCGAGGTGCAGGCTCAATTGGTGCAGCAGCCGCTTTTGCGATGGCTCAAGGTGCTTTAGAATCTCATTCCGTATCGGATTTGGAAATTGCACGCAAAGCGATAGAAGCTACTCGACCGACTGCCCGTGATTTGTTTGCCGCAGTTGAACGAGTATTTTCAAAAGCCTTGATATCAACACAATCTGCAATAAATGAAGCGATAATTGTTGCAGAAGAAACTGCCCTTGCCGGAAAAAAAATTGGTGAATATGGTAACACACTTATTCGGAACGGAGATGGAATACTCACGCATTGTAACGCAGGCTGGTTGGCTTTGCAGGGATACGGTTCGGCATTATCGCCAATTTTTGAAGCTCACAAACAAGGGAAAACCGTTTTTGTATATGCCGATGAAACTCGACCGCGAAGTCAGGGAGCACGACTTACGGCTTGGGAGTTGCAACAAGCAGGCATACCGCATAGCGTAATTGCCGACAATGCTGCCGCACATTTTATGCAACACGGTAAAATACAAATGCTTATCACCGGTGCCGACAGAATAGCTGCAAACGGAGACACCGCTAACAAAATAGGGACTTTAGAAAAAGCAATTGCTGCAAAATTTTTCGGAATACCGTTTTACGTCGCAGCTCCGCGTTCAACATTTGATTTTGATACACCCACAGGCATTGAAATTCCGATTGAAAACCGGTCGGAAGACGAACTATTGTTTGTTGAAGGACAAGATGTTAACGGGAAGCTTCATAAAGTCAGGATAGTCTCTCCGAACTCGCACGCAGAAAATCCGGCGTTTGATGTTACACCACATTCATTAATCACCGCTTATATCACCGAAAAAGGCATTTTTAAACCGAATGAATTATCTATAATTCGCTGAATATTTGTATGTTGAATGAAAATTTTAGTTTACCTTACTTTTCTGTTTGCAAAGCATACTCAAGAAAGCTAATAAAGATATTTCAAGTATTTGTCCGTTTTAATATTGCTCATAATGCCTTGAATGACAGCGCATTGTATGCTGAAATTGTAATTACTTTCTTTGCTGCTAAGCTATTTTGTAAAATGTCTTATTAAAATCATTGATATATCCAAAAATCAGTATATTTGTATTTTTAAATCATGCGCCGAGTTTGGGACCAAATATCGAATTTTGGCATCACTTCAAAGATGCCGCTTGTTGAGCAAAAAAGTTTGATTTTGTTTAACAGATTGATAATCATGCTGGCAGCAATGGTTGTGGTAACATCAATTTTGATGTTTTTTTCGATGGGAATGACCATAATTCCGATTTCATTTTTGATAACCTTGCCTGTTTTAGCATTAAATCTGAATTTGAATCGGAACGGTTATGCAAAACATTCTATCTTTGTCTTTACGATATTTTTTTCGCTTTTTTTTACATTAAGTTCCATATTATCAAAGATTTACGGTGAAGGTACAACCATTATTTACGTAATTGCACCAAAATTCGGAATTCTGATAACGGGATTGTTTGCAGTTTTGTTTTTCGGAGCCTTACACAAGCGAAATTTACTGAAGGCTTTACTTCCGTCAGCCCTGTTTTTTCTTGGTTTTGATACCATTCACCGATTTTTCGGTATCATCAATAAATCAACAGCTTATGAACGTGCGGACTACATTTACATCACCATCGGATTGACAATGATTTTTCTGTTGGGTACGGTGATATTTCTCTTTCTCCAATCGGTGAATGCCGCTTACGAATCCAAAATTTTACAACAAACTCAAGCTATTGAAGCCTCTCGAATTCTGGCACTTAAGCAGCGTGATGAAATTACAAACGCCAAACAACATCTGACGGACAGCATCCGCTATGCACGGAAAATTCAGACCGCAGTTTTACCTTCGGAAGCTATTTTTGAAGAGAATTTCTCTGATTTTTTTATCCTTAATCTACCTCGAGACATTGTCAGCGGTGATTTTTATTTTTCGGTTAAATTGCGAAATAAAATTTTTGTATCAGTTGCTGATTGCACCGGACACGGAGTTCCGGGTGCACTGATGAGCATGTTGGGGGTAACGTTTTTACACCAAATCATCGGAAAAACGGAGTCTAAATTTCCGTTTATTCCCGATTTTGCGAAACGTTTAACTAAAAATATTCCGTTGCCTTTTCAGAAAAATGATGAGCCTGATGCCGGCGAAATCTTAAATAGTTTGCGTGAAAATATTAAAAAATCACTCAATCAAAACGACCCTGCGCTCGAACGGAGAGAAGGGATGGACATGGTTCTGTGCATAATTGATATTGAGACAAAAATGATGCAATTTGCCGGAGCGCATAATTCTGCGGTATTGATTTCAGGCAGTGAACTTCGCATTTTAAAAGGAGACCGTATGCCTATCGGAATCAGTATAAAAGAAGTGCCTTTCCAAACGCAAACGGTTCAGCTTCAAGTTGCTGATAAACTCTATTTGTTTTCGGACGGCTTTCAAGACCAATTCGGAGGTGATAAAAATCGAAAGTATAAATCAGCAAATTTCGTAAATTTACTTCAAGCGACAAGTTCAGACTCCATGCGCGAGCAAGGCTCAAAAATTGAACAAGAGCATACTTTTTGGCGAAAATCTTACGAGCAAACGGATGATATTTTGGTTGTCGGGTTAAAAATATAACGATTGAATTGAAATATTTTTCACATATACCGGTGAATTTCGATTGAAATCCGGTGGAAATTCGATTAAAAACAATTTATGACTATTAAATTACCACTAATTGACAAGACGTTCACATACAAAGAATATCGATAATCTACATAATATCAATTCTTTACACGTTTTTCCGGCAAGCTTTGATAATTTAAAAGTTCCAAATTCAAAACCGAAAGTAGCGTTTTTATAGCCGAACGCAAACGATTGTAATATCATCTCGTTGGTCTGTGTTTTGCATCCAAGTTGATATTTCGGTTAGCAAAAGAGACTTGTGCGCATCAAGTTCGGTCGTAGTATGGTTGCTCAGGAGTTCTGAAAATTTTTCGGAGGTGAATTTTTGTCTGTTTACATCATTTTGGTCTGCATATCCGTCGGTTGTCAAATAGATTCGGTCATTCGGTTTTGCTCTAAAACTTTGTTCTGAAAAAGACTTCTTTTCCTTTGAAATATTCCCTCCGATGGAGCGTCTCGTAGGCAAATAAGTCCGAAGTTCATCTGCCTGACTGTCAAAAAAGTAGAGCGGTCGTTTAGCTCCGGCATACGAAATCCGAATTTGCTGATTTTCAAAGGAACTTAATACAGTATTTCATTCTGTTTCAATAATTTAAACCTAAATTCTATGT
>DYOJ01000312.1 GCA_020720705.1 Acetofilamentum sp. | reverse complement strand
CCCTTAGTGTCCAAACAAAACATTTTCGCGCACAAACTATTTTTTATCCGCAATTCAATATAGCAACAAGTTCGGAAAGCGGATTGTGTTCGTTTCCGCCTGAAAGTGAATTAAAGCGTTTCTTTAAATCATCGGGGGCATTGGCTACGAGATAGGGGTTTCCGACACATTCCAAGAAATGAATGTCGTTGTAATCATTGCCCAAACCTGCAGTGTTTCGGAGCGAAATATCGTGCATCTCACACAGTTCAACAACTGCAGAACCTTTGTTTACACCGGGCGGATAAATTTCTACCCAAATTGTTTGGTTATTAATCGGAGATGTTGCCCGTATAATGTCAAAGTTTGGGCAAAGTGCCGCTATGCGCTCAATATCAGCAATATCCTCTGTAAAACAAATAATCCGAGACGCATCAGTAAGCTGATAGTCATCCTTAAATTCTTTGCAAAAGTTGGCATATCGAGAATTTAATACCTCAAGGTCAGAGTTATATTCAGAATGTTGCTTATATAAATAGGTGTGGCAATTTGGTATGGTTCCCTTGATTTGGAAATCCGCCTTAAACGAGCACAGTTGCTTTGCAAGCACTTCTACATCTGTTTTCGGAATGTGATGCGTTCGTATAATTTTTTGAGACTTCATATCGTAAATCCCCAAGCCGTTAGAAAATATCAGGTAATCTAAAGGCGAATCCGGAGTAAACACTTGCATAACAGACATTAAAGTACGCCCTGTTGCAACTATTCTTAAAATGTTTAAATCTCCGAGCCTAAGCAATGTTTCAAAATCAAGTTTTGAAACCGTATTATCAGTACGTAACAACGTCCCGTCCAAATCTGTTATAACAGCTTCTATTTTATAATCTGAGGCAATAAATGAATGGATACTCATTTTTATATGTTCTATAATACATTTATTTATATTGATAAATATGTCATTTCGTTGTTTATTTACAAAAAACATATTTACTTTTATGGTGCGAAATATATCAATATTTTCCTAATAAAAATTTTAATAATAATAAATTATGTCCACATTAAAAAATCGTTTATCTGTAAAAATAGATGAACATCGTCCGAGAATTGCACGCCTGATGAAAGAGTTCGGCGATGTAAAAGTCGGCGAAGTAACCATTGAGCAAGTTATCGGCGGAGCCCGCGATGTAAAAATGTTAATTACGGATATTTCCTACCTCGACCCCATTGAAGGAATCCGTTTCAGAGGAAAAACCATTGACGAAACGATGGATTCACTGCCAAAACCGGACGGAAAAGATTATCCGTTTGTGGAAGGCTTTTGGTTTTTCTTGCTTACGGGTGATATACCCACAAAAGCCGAAGCCTTAGAAGTTGTGGAAGACTTTAAAAAACGCCGCGCTTTGCCGCAGTATGTCATTCAATTACTGCGCGATATGCCTTGCGGAACACACCCTATGGCAATGTTCTCGGCGGCAATTGTTTCGATGCAACAAGAAAGTGAATTTGCAAAATATTACAATACAGGCAAGTTCAACAAAATGAAAGCATGGGAGTATATGTACGAAGATTCGATGAATATTTTGGCACGCATCCCGTCCATTGCCGCCTACATTTATCGTATGAAATTTAAAAGCGACATTATCATTGAATCCAATCCGAATCTTGATATGGGCGGAAACTTTGCTCACCAAATGGGCATACCCGAACCTTACGACGATGTTGCTCGCATGTATTTCATCTTGCACTCCGACCACGAATCTGGCAACGTTTCGGCACATACTACGCACCTTGTTGCATCCGCACTGTCGGACGCTTACTATGCACTTTCCGCAGGTATCAATGGTTTAGCAGGACCATTGCACGGGCTTGCTAATCAGGAAGTTTTGGCTTGGTTGATGAATGTTCGAGAAAAACTCGGCGGCGTAAAACCAACCGAAGAAGTGATGAAAAAATTTGTGAACGACACCTTAGATTCCGGTCAGGTTATACCCGGATTCGGACATGCAGTATTGCGCAAAACCGACCCTCGCTACACTTCGCAACGAGATTTCTGCATCAAGCATCTGCCTAACGATGAGTTGTTTGCTTATGTTGATATGCTTTACAAAGTGGTTCCGGATATTTTGTTGGCACGAGGCAAAGCAAAAAATCCGTGGCCCAATGTTGATGCTCAATCGGGTGTTATACAATGGTTTTACGGCTTGCGTGAATTTGATTTTTACACCGTACTCTTTGGTGTAGGTCGTGCAATAGGTGTTTTGGCAAACATCACTTGGGACAGAGCTTTGGGATATTCTATCGAACGCCCAAAATCCTTAACAACCGACATGCTCGAAAAAATTGCCGGCATTAAATAAAGTTCCGTTGAATTGTATCCACTCAAAAAAATATGGGAGAGCTTTGTCAAAGTTGTGTTTGCAAAATTATTAGGTGTTGAATTTTAAGAACATATTAATTTATATAACTTCGACATAGCTATATTTACCATACGATATTGAGTGGATACAATTATTATTTGTAAGTTATTTATATCCAACTAATTACAAAAAGATAATTCGTAATAATTTGTGAATTTGTGGTCAATTTCGACTTTTCGGAATGGACACATCTGTAAGTTTGTTGATAATTTCGGGTACGATTTTAGCAAAAGTATCAATATCATCCCACGAAATATCATTGTGGGTTACGAATCGAATCTCGCCTGAACGGGGAGGGTAGGTTAGGATGTTATGTTCTGAAAGTTGTGTATGAAAAACATCGGCAAACAGAACGTAATGTGGTTTGAATTTTAAATAGAAAATATTGGTTTGCAATGAATTAACTTGAATGTCAAACAGAGGTTGCCGGGCTAAGATGCCGGCAATTTTTCGGGCTTTGTCGTGGTCATCCTGTAGACGCAAAGTCATTTTTTCGAGAGCAATAATTCCGGCAGCAGCTAAAATTCCGGCTTGTCGCATACCGCCGCCCATAAGTTTCCGATTTTTTCGGGCTTTGTGTATAAACTCCTCCGTTCCGCAAAGCATAGACCCCACAGGCGCACACAATCCTTTTGATAAGCAGAACATTACAGAGTCTGAATATTGAGCAATATCCGATGCGTTTACGTTAAGCGCCGTAGCCGCATTGAAAATACGTGCACCGTCAATGTGGACAGGAATGTTTATTTTTTCAGCAAAATCGTAAATTTTTTGCATTTCACTCAAAGGCATGGTATCTCCGTTTCCTGCCGGGTTTTGCAGATATATCATGCCGGTTTCGGGTTGATGTATATCGTAGCCGGTTCGTAAAACACTCATAATTTCATCCAACATTAAATATGCTTTGCGCGGTCGCACCGTGCGTGTTTGCACGCCTGCAATGACCGCCGCCGCCGCCGCTTCGTATTGTATGGCATGTGCATTTTCGGGGATAATGATTTCGTCTCCGCGCTTGGTGTGTGTCAAAATCGCAAGTTGATTTCCGAATGTTCCGGAGGGTACAAATAATGCGGCTTCTTTTCCAAGCATCTGTGCAGCAAGAGCTTCTAAGCGATTTACAGTCGGGTCTTCCTGCATCACGTCATCACCCACTTCTGCATTTGCCATCGCAACACGCATGTTCGGGGTGGGTTTGGTAACCGTATCGGAACGAAAATCTATCTTTTTTTGCATCATTTTAATGTCTCTTTTTTCTTACCATTTTTTGCAAAAATAATAAAGTCGCTTATCTTATGCTAAGGTTTGTTAAAAAATAAAACACGATAACACATAATTTTGTAATTTTGCACGTTTAAAATAAAGGGCAGCTTTTTTTGCTAAGTAAATATTTATTAATCAGTTTTTAGTTTATAGACACATAATGATGTCAAATTCAACATTTTAAGTATTGAGTATTGAGTATTGAGTATTGAGTATTGACTATTGACTATTGACTATTGACTATTGAGTATTGACTATTGACTATTGAGTATTGAGTATTGACTATTGACTATTGAGTATTGAGTATTGAGTATTGA
>DYOJ01000311.1 GCA_020720705.1 Acetofilamentum sp. | reverse complement strand
CTAAACGCAAATAGAAAATGCAATAAGCGTCCACGCTTTTCTTTTGCCGGCATAGCTTCGTAAAGTAGAATTATGCAAAGTTAATCAATTTTTTAGTATATTTTAAACCGAATAAATAAATATTACAAATTTGATTTCTAAAATGTAGATTTACAATATTTTAGTCGGTTGTCTCAAATCTGATATTATTCATCTGCCAATAAACCCACTTCTAAAAATCGAAATTGACCACTGATTCACGAATTGGTATTTTTGTAACTGATTGAATTTGAAAAATCTAAAATATTGTTTTTAGAATACACCTGTCTGATATTCTTTTCGGATAACACTGAATTATCCGGAATTTGATGACTTTTAAATATTTTTTGTGTGTTTTACGGAAATACATACTTTTGCTCTCGTCAATAAAACCGAACATTTTGTAAACTATTGCCTGTTCGGTCCGGTAATTATTCCGCAGTAAGCACATGGATACAATTTTATCAAAACTCAGCGATTTATTTTCGTACGACCCCGCAAGCCCGATGATATTCAGTTCCGGCTCATTTTTTCTTGTGTTTATTTTTTTTATAACGATTTATGCTTTAATACATAAGAACAGAGTTGTTGTTCCTGTTTACGTTATCGTCTTTAGCTTTTGGTTTTACTATTTATCAAGCGGGTTTTATGTGGCTATACTTGCGTTCACGTCAATTACGGATTACAGTTTCGCACGCGCAGTAGATAAAGCCGTAAAAAAAGTTTGGAAACGATTTTGGATGTTGCTTGCCGTATGGTCGAGTCTCGGTATCCTTTTTTTCTTCAAATACACTAATTTTTTTCTCGAAAATTTTATCAATATCATTAAGTATTTAGGTGATTTTCCGTCAATTGTCGAATATCTTAAATCTGTCAATGAGCCGTTGTTTAAAAGTTTTTCGGAAATTGCCGCAAATAATTTTCAACCCTTAGATATTTTTCTGCCCATAGGAATTTCGTTTTACACATTTCAATCCATCAGTTATGTATTAGATGTTTACAAAAAACGGATACCGCCGACCACAAATTTTTTAGACTATGCTTTTTTCCTTTCCTTTTTTCCGCAATTGGTGGCAGGACCAATTGTGAAGGCAAATTTATTTCTTCCTCAATTACGCAATCCTATTGTCATAAAAAAAGAAGCAGTCTGGGCAGGTTTCTGGTTGATAATCATAGGATTGTTCAAAAAAGCCGTTATCGCCGATTATATTGCACAGTATAATGATTTTGTATTTGCAGCACCGCACACCTATTCCGGGTTTGAAAATTTGATGGCAATCTTGGGCTATGCGCTCCAAATATACGGCGATTTTTCCGGTTATTCCGATATGGCTATCGGTTTGGGCTTGATTATGGGCTTTGATTTGGGCATCAATTTCAATTTTCCGTATAAATCGTTGAATATAACTGATTTCTGGCGCCGGTGGCACATCTCGCTTTCGTCGTGGTTGCGAGAATATTTGTACATAGAACTTGGCGGAAACCGGAAAGGAAACCGGAAAATGTATCGAAACTTGTTTCTGACCATGTTTTTGGGCGGATTGTGGCACGGCGCGAATTGGAAATTTGTTATTTGGGGGTCGGCACACGGCATCGGCTTGGCTGTGCACAAAGCGTTGAAAAACAAATTGGACAAATTTGCAGATACCCGAATGACAAAATTTTGGGCATGGCTCATAACCTTTGTGTTTGTTATCACACTTTGGGTATTTTTTAGAGCAGCAGACGTAACGGAAACATCTCAAATTCATACAATTACTGACGGAGCAAACTATACATTTACATCGCACACCGAAATTATTAACGATACGACCAACGTGATTCATATCCGACTTTATGACCTTGCCGGAGCGCAAAAGGACAGCATTTCGGATACCTTAAACTACACACTTGCCGATAAATTTTGGGTTGCAGAAAAAACTTCGGGCAACGATATGGTATTGACTCTCAAGGCAGATATAAATGCTTATGCCGTGTCCATATTGATGATTGAAAAAGTGTTGTTTCAACTCGAAGCCATAAAATACGCTCCTGAATTTTGGCGACAACATCAAACATGGGTCGTTATGATGCTTATCGGGTTTATGATGCACTTTGCCCCGCAAACATGGACTGATACCGTGAAATCAAAGTTTGTCAGTTCCAACTATTTTGTGAAATTGATTGTCTTCATAATCGTTGTGCAGCTCGTGATTCAATTTAAGAGCGAAAATGTGGTTCCGTTTATCTATTTTCAATTTTAAAAAATCGAAAAAAACATCCGAACCTGAAATTGCCGAAAATTATGTATATTTGCGCAAAATAACAAGAGCATGTATCAACAACAAGGACACGGTAATTTCTTATCGGCAATGACACCTGCAGTGCGCTTAATTTTGCTCACGAACGTCGTATTATTTATTTTCACTTACTTATACAACGGCAGCGGCGGCATCCGTCTGCAAGATATTTTAGGATTACATTATCCGAGTTCCGATTTATTTAAGCCGTATCAGATTGTAACGCACATGTTTATGCACGCCAACTTTATACATCTGGCGTTTAATATGTATGCCTTATGGATGTTTGGCAAGTATATAGAAATGCGTTGGGGTGCGAGCCGTTTTTTTATTTACTATATGGTAACCGGACTTGGCGCAGCAGCATTGCACACCTTGGTTCAGTACATTGAGATACAATCGCTTATGAGTGAAATGTCTCAAAGTGATATTGACAGTGTTATGCGCGAGGGCAGCGCAGCTTTGCAGGCAGGAAAAAACTTTCAGGCAACACAGTTAGCTGAGCTTAATTTTTTAATAAATATTCCTACAGTGGGAGCATCCGGCGCTGTGTTCGGTATCCTGCTTGCTTTTGGAATGATGTATCCAGATGTTCGGATGTATTTGTTTTTTATACCTGTTCCGATAAAAGCCAAATGGCTCGTCATAGGCTACGGAGTATTGGAATTGATAAACGGCATGTCCAACGTACAAGGCGATAACGTTGCGCACTTTGCACATTTAGGCGGTATGCTGTTCGGGTTTATTTTTATCAAAGTTTGGGGCTTAACAGACAATCGCAACCGTAGAAATTAATCTTTAATGCAACGGACTGAAACAGCGGTATTTTTGTCGTATTGAAATCGGATAAGGCCGTCTGCACCGGCATAGCAATAATATCGCCAAGCGGATTTGCTGTCATTTGCAGTGCTTGACCAGAAAAAAGCAAAAACCCCTTTGTAGTCGAAACTGCCGTTGTACCCCTGCCGAGCACCTGCCGGAAGGGCATTGAAACCGACTACTTCAGATTTTTTGGGTGCATTTGATTTCCATTCATCCGAAGGCGCTTTGAGTTTTTTTCCGGCATTTTCAATTCCGCCTAAATTTTCGACAAGCATTTGCCATTCGTCGTCATTCGGCAGATGCCATCCGGAGGGGCAAGCACGCTTAGCAGCTTCCCATGTGTATAATCGTCCGAAGTCGTTTTCGGGTTCTGATGCGTTATCGAAAATCCAAGAATTTGGCGTTTGATAATTCAGATTTTCAGACATCCACACTTGTCTTCCGATGGTTATGGTTCGGTAAGTTTGCCCGTCTCGTCCGTCTTTTAAGATTCCGTTATCAAGTTTCGGTTGCCAAGTTCCGTCCGGATAAACGATTATAATCGTACCGTCCTTTCGGTTTAGTTCTTCTTGAGCAGAAACATAGCAGGCAATTGCAATAAGGTTTAACAGAATGATTATTTTTTTCATATCGAAATAAAGTTAAGAAAATACGTTCCAAATATACGAAAAATTTAGGAAACAACACCTAATAAATACTGTTTAAAGTTTAAAGTTGAGGGTTTATAATGTTACAAACATCTGATTAATAATTATAGACATCATTTTGCTGTCTCAGCTTATCACCGATAACAGTATATATTTTAGAAGTCAGATATGAATTATATTTATCGGTAAAATACAATGATGTACATAA
>DYOJ01000310.1 GCA_020720705.1 Acetofilamentum sp. | reverse complement strand
CTAAATTTGCTTAATATTAGACAGAAAAAAAATGTAACCGTGCATACCGAAGATTTATACGAGGTAGGGAATGCTGCCGGTACACGAGTTTTCATAAATATATTGACGGATATTTTCTAAAACAACTTTTAGATTCAAAATTTTATTTAATTTTGGCACTCGGCACAGCATTTGCTCTATTATTGTCGTGATTGTTATACGTTTTGACAACATAAATTTGCATTGTTTCAAAATTATGATTACTGACAATTTTGCCGATAAGCAAACAGATACATGAAATTACGTTCGTTTATACTTATTCTTTTAGTTACCTTCAACAGTGCTTTGGTTTTTTCACAAGGAAAGCCTTTGTCTGCTGATACTCTAAAATTGATACAAAAATTACAGGAGGATTTCGAGCGCGAGCGAGCATACCCGTCTCGTGCACGCGAAACTACCGACCGTCTAAACCGTATTGCAGAAATATATTTCACTGCAAAACATTATGAACAAGCCCTAAAGTATTACAATCAGTCCCTCGAGATTAATAAAACGATACTCAACAGCCAACACGCTATTGCAAAAATTCATACGCAAATCGGAAATATTTATTACGACAAAGGTAATTATGACGAAGCCTTAAAACACCAAATTGTAAATCTGGAATACGAACGCACGCGCAAAAATGCCCGTGAACTTGTGGATGCAGTTACCCAAGTTGCCCTGCTTTACAATAAACTGAAAAAATATGACGAAACGATACAACTCATTGAAAACGAAGCCTTGCCCATAGCTCACAAAACGAATGACCAAAGCCTCTTGCGCAGTTGTTACGGAACTTTAGCCGAAACGTACGAAAAACAAGGAAATTCCGAAAAACAACGATATTATTACGATTTATACAACACTTTTATGGTTGCCGAAGTCAATAATTCGAGGTCGCAAATAGAACGTGAACGCATGCAACGTGAGCAAGCAGAATTACTCAAACGACTGAAAGAATTGGAGTTGGAACAAACCGAAGATAGTCTCCTTAAATCACAAAAGCAAGTAGTTGAACTCAACGAACGCGAAGCCGAACTCATGGAAACTTTGACAAAAAAAGAAATGTCCATGCGGATAATCGAGCAGGAAAATAATATCAAAGAACTCGAAAATGCAAAAATAAGCGAAGAAAATAAACGACAACGTAATGCACTCATTCTTATTTCGTTACTTGCGATTGTGATTGCAATGTCAGCCGTATTTTTGCTAAAACTGTTAAGAGACAAAAAACGAGCAAATCTACTTTTAACCAACAAGAACATTGAAATTAACCGGCAGAAAGAAGAAATATATCAGCAAAAAGAAGAAATACAAGCCAGCCGAGACGACCTGACTGAAATGAACAAAATATTAACCCATAAAAACAAACTGATAACAGATAGTTTGACCTATGCCAAAATGATACAGGATGCGATGATAAACAGACGAATGCAATTAGATAATTGGTTTGCCGAATCGTTTATTATTTTCAATCCGCGAGATATTGTTTCGGGCGATTTTTATTGGTACGAACAAATTGATAACAAAACCATAGTCATTGCAGCCGACTGCACCGGACACGGTGTTCCGGGTGCATTTTTAACTTTTATCGGCAACAGTTTATTGAACCAAGTGATTATACATGAAGGGATTACCGACCCCGCAACCATACTTACCCGTATTGACAAAGGTGTTGCGGAAGCCCTAAACCAAGAACACAGCGACAATACAGACGGGATGGATATTTCGATTTGCGTGTATGATAAAAATACGAAACAATTGGATTTTGGCGGTGCAAAAAATTCCTTGCTCATGGTTGCCGGCGGAAACGTAGAAGAAGTGCTGGCAGATAAATCTTCAATCGGCGGTTTTGAAATCAAACGCAGAAACATGCAAAAAGGATTCAATACCAAAACCATAGAGGTTGAACCCGGAACATGGTTCTATATTTTCTCTGACGGAATTGTTGACCAATTTGACAGAAGAAGCAAACGAAAATACTCTAAGAACAGATTTCAAACCTTACTCACAAATATTCAGCATCTACCCTCTGAAATTCAAAAAATAGAAATCTTAAAAGATATGGATGCTTGGCGAGGCAGCGACAAACAAACCGATGATATTATTGTTATCGGATTTTGCCCCTTACCGGCATAACTCTCAAATTGTTAATTTTACGAATATGTTTCATATTAATAAAGCACTGATTTTTATTATTAGTACACTAATATACAGTAACTTGTTATTTGCTCAAACTAAACCGACCATTGAGCAACGAGCATTTCAGGACAGCTCGGGAGTTATGTATTGGAACAAAAACTTGCCTGTTTATATCAGCTTATCTACAAGTCCGGATGCTCCGAAATTCAACTTGAAAAGCAAGAAATATCCACAGTACGACAACCCGTTTTATTTCGATACCGAAGGCGAAAATTTTATGCGAACACGCTGGGCTGTTGATAAAAATACAAGAAAATCAATCCAACCGCAAATTGAAATACTTTGGGAGGTTCTGGCTGACGGAATAGCCCCAAGTTCGCATCTTAAATTTGTCAAGATATCCTCGATAAAAAAGAACGGAAAGGCTGTTTACGGAGCCGGAACTGCAATTTCACTCTCCGGGACTGATGCCGTGAGTGGTATTGATGCTTTCTATTATTCTGTAAACGGTCAAAATTACGAACAATACAAAGCACCGGTAACGTTTAATACAGCAGGTGATTATACCGTAAAATATTTTGCCTCCGACCGTGTCGGAAATGTTGAAGAAGATAATATTATCAGTTTTACGATTGATTCCGAAGCTCCTTCAACGCTTTGCCTGATTACCGGTGTAAAATTAGGAGATGAAAATATTGTATCTTCGTTAAGTAAACTGCATTTTGAATCTACTGATAATTATGTTGGAGTGAAACGTATCTTTTTCACATTAAATGACGGTAAAGAACAACTGTATAACGGAAAAAACATTCCCGTAGCGCACCTTGAAGACGGAAAATATACCTTGAAATTCTATGCCGAAGACAATGTGGGTAATCGAGAACAAATGCAGGAATACTCATTTTATATGGACAAAACTGCACCGATAGCCGCCGGCGACGTACTCGGCGACCGCTACACAATCAACGGACAGACCTATTTTTCGGGACGAACCAAAATGAAACTTACCGCCGTTGATAACAAAGCCGGTGTAAAAGATATTTTCTATTCGATAAATGGTTCAAAATTCCAAAAATATAACGACCCGTTTTACCTGCCAAACAAAGCCGGCATCCATGTTGTCCGATATTTTGCGACCGATAATGTTGAGAATGTTTCGGAAAATCCCGAAATGATGAGCGTTAATTATATGGAATATCGCCACCGAGTGGATAGAATCTATATGGATTTACTCGGTCCGGTGGTGAACTATGATATTTCGGGTGCAAAGTATAACGCCAACGATAGTTTATTTATCGGTCCCGAAACCGAAATCTCGTTTTCCGCCAAAGACAGCGAATCCGGCTTACACCATATTTCCTATATTATTGATGGAAAAGGTAATGAAATTATTTATAATAATAAATTGAATATCAGTAATTTAGAGCCGGGTGCACACCGTATTGAATATTTTGCTTATGACAATGTGAACAATAGAAATTTGGGCGCATTTGATGTAATTTTAGACAAAAAGGCACCCGTAATTGAGTATAAATTTAGTATTGTGCCCTCCGGAAAAGAAGGTGAATTGGATATTTACCCTTCAAATTCAAAATTATTTCTTACGGCACAAGACGACATGACAGGTATCAAAGAGCTATATTTCAGCATAAACGCACTTCCGGAGCAACTTTATAAAAACTATATCAACAGTTTCAAAAAAGGCGAAATTAATACCGTTTCGGTTTCTGTAAAAGATATGTTAGATAATAAATCCGAAATTACTATTCGTTTTTTTGCAAAATAGATTGATAGTGTTTACACCTTATTTGTTTATGT
>DYOJ01000309.1 GCA_020720705.1 Acetofilamentum sp. | reverse complement strand
AAATAGGTTTGGAAAATAAAATGCCGAAGGTATAAAATTTAAACTTTCAAAAAAAACAAAAACATCAAACGTTTGCGGTTTGGTGTTGTATAACAAGTCAATGCCAAAAAAATAATCTCACGGATACCGGTAGGGTGTATATTATCGTTATTGCATGAAAAAATATCTTAAAATGTTCAAACTACTTATTGGAATTTCTGCTTTCAGTTTCATATTTTTTGCAACGGAATTATCAGCACAAAATGTTCTCGAAAATGCCAAACGCGATGCGGTTGTCAAAAAGCATGCGACTGCAATTGGTCAAGATTTTACATCAAAAAACCTAAAAATCGGGAATGTTGTTTTCTTTAGAATCTTCAAAGAAGACACAGGATACGACAGCGGATGCCTTGAAATTTGGGTGCAATCGAACGATAAAAAATCATATATTTTGTTCAAAACTTATGCTATCTGCACATTCTCGGGAGGTTTTGGAACCAAAACCAAAGAGGGGGACGGCAAAACGCCCGAAGGCTTTTACAACATTTTGCCGGATAAGATAAACCAATACAGCTCGTATCACAGGGCGTTCAATATCGGTTACCCAAACCGCTACGAAAAGCTGAAAGGATACACCGGAAACTACATTATGATACACGGTGCATGTTGCTCTATCGGGTGTATAGCAATGACTGACAGTTACATAGAAGAAATTTGGACTATCGCCGTAAAAGCATTTGCACAAGGGCAGAGTTCAATTCCCGCACATATTTTCCCCTTTAGACTGACAGATGAAAACATAAAAAAACATTCCGATTATCCCGATAAAACTTTTTTGACAGAACTTAAAACCGGCTTTGAGTATTTTGAAAAAAATAATCGTCCGCCTACGGTCTCGGCGATAAAAAACTCAACAACCGTAAAATACACCTTCAAATAATAATCGGCGAACAGACGTATTGCTTTATATTGCACGCAATTAAAAGTCCTACTCGTTGGCTTGTGAAAAATTTTTGAGCATAAAACAAAAAAATCGTCAAAAAAATAGCACAAACTATTTACATTGTTATATATTTACTCCGAATTTTGACTCGTTAAGAGGTATAATCAGAAAAACGATTTATACTTATCCGATTAACGACACAACCAAATACAGAGTAAAATGCCGATAATAAAAAAACTACATACCCTTTTAGAAATTAAAGACTCGGAAGAGTATGACAAAGAAATTATCAACAGATTGATGTTGCTGAATTTTTTTTCATTTTCGAGTGCAATAATGGCAATTGTTTTTGCGGGAGTAAATTTACTTGAAGAACGGTATTATGTTTGCGGAATCTTGCTTGTTTTGTCGGCAGTTTTGTTTATTTCTTTTCAAATAAGTCGAAAAAGAAGGAACTTCAGAGTCAGTTCAAACCTTACTCTGATAACTATGAGCCTAATACTGCTTTATGCTTTGATAACCGGTGCCGGTAACGGCTCCTCCTATCTTTGGTTGCTCACTTTTCCAATCCTGTCCGGGCTGTTCTACGGGTATAAGCGCGGAATGATTGCCTCTTTCATTTTGTTAGGAGTCATTATCGTAAACTTTGCATTGCCGTTAAACAGCTATATCCCTCAAATATACGAATATCCGTTCGATATAAAATTAAGATTTGTAGTCATCTATTTTTTACTCACAATTCTGATGTCGTTTTATCAACATGTTCGAGAATTGGCATTGTCTAAATCCGAAAAAGAACAAATGGATATGCAAAAACGGCTCAAAGAAAAGGACAACTTTATTGCCAAAATGTCATTTCAAATTCGTACCCCTTTGAGCAGCATTGTCGGCATCTTAAACCTGAACGAAGACCAACCCGACTATGCACGAACGGTTGAAGAATTAAAAATTCCGGTCAATACCATGATAGGTATCGTAAACTCAATACCCGAAATATCAACCGGAAAACTAAACTGCATAAAACAAAAACGCATCACGTTTGATATCCGTACAACCATGCGCGGAATTGTGCAAATGTACCGAAATGAGAATTATAACGACCTCCGATTTAATATCACATTTCCAGAAAATTTAAAACCCAGAGTTTACGGAGATTTACTTTCCATGAAACAACTATTTATCGGAATTATAGATTTGTTGTTTAAGTACAAAGAAGAAGAATATCAAACCATTGATATTTATTTTCAACAAAAATTTCAATCACCTCCGACCATTTCTTTTACCATTGGTGCAAAAATTATTGATGAATACGCACAAAAATTTGCTCAAAAAAACGAACTCGATTTTAACGAGTTAAACATTATCAGAGATACCGTTAAAACCCTCAACGGTACATTTGGTTACGAAACGGAAGAGGCTGTTCTGAAGCTCCATTGCACATTAACGTTTAAAGAAAGTGAAATAATAAACGATATTTCAGAAAAAACATCAGAAATATCAGCAAAAACTGCTTCCCAAAGCAAGGAAACCTCCCAAAGCGACCGGTCGAATCCCGGACGATTGGCAACTGCGAAAGTATTACTGGCGGAAGACGATAAAGTAAACCAAAAAATCATGTTACTCAGCCTCAAGAAACATGTAAAAGCCATTGACTTAGCAGAGAACGGACGAGAAGCCGTTGAAAGATTCACTACCGCAAAATACGACATTATCCTTATGGATATTCGAATGCCGATTATGGACGGACTGAAAGCAACCGAAAAAATAAGAGAAACCGAAGAAGGAACCGGAACTCATATCCCGATTATTGCCGTTACTGCAAACGCATTTGCCGGTGATAAAGAAAAATGTCTCGCCGCAGGTATGGACGACTATGTCAGTAAACCATTTCAAATCAATGAATTAATTAAAACTATGAAAATTCATTTAGAATAATTCAAGTCCTTTTTTTTTGAAATCCGCTCAAATCTTACACATAAATTAAATCCCGTGAATATCTCGGAAACCCTCAATGTTGCAATATTTCAAACAGATATTGCTTGGGAAGATGTAGAAAGTAATTTATTAAATATCAACAACTTACTTAACACACTCACCCACCCTGCCGACCTTATTGTACTACCGGAAATGTTTGCAACCGGCTTTACCATGCGTCCGGAAAAATTTGCCGAACACTCAAACGGACACATCGTGCAATGGATGCGCGAGCAAGCAGCCATGCGAAACACACCAATCATGGGCAGTATTGCCATGGTTGATGAAAAAAAATACTATAATCGTATAATCGTCATGCAACCTTCCGGAGAATTTGCATCGTACAATAAACGACATCTGTTTGGCTTTGCCGGCGAGCAAGTGCATTACACAGCAGGAGAACACTCCATAACCCTGACAATTAAGGGATGGCGTATCAGACCACTGATTTGTTATGACTTACGTTTTCCGGTTTGGAGCAGAAATCGTTCCGATTATGACGTTCTGATATATGTTGCCAATTGGCCCGCAAGGCGCAGTTTTGCGTGGACAACTTTGCTCACCGCTCGTGCCGTAGAAAATATGAGCTATTGCATTGGTGTCAATCGAACGGGAGCAGACGGCAACGGCATAGAACACAGCGGAGACAGTGCTGTTTTTTGTCCGAAAGGCAACAAAATCAGCACAATACAAGCAAACCGACAAATGGTTGAGCAGGTAAGTTTATCGTATTCGGAACTAATGGATTTTCGTCAGAAATTTCCGGCATTAAACGATGCGGACAGGTTTGAAATTAGGATTTAAATCACAATATAAAATGAGAAAAGAGTTTAATCGAAACATAGAAGCAGTTCGTGTAGGCGTAATTTTTGCCGTTATTTCATTTTTTTTGATTATTCTGAATAACAAATCTGAAAGTTTACACGAGAAAAAGGCAAAATATGCTCACAAGCTTATTCGCCTGACACAAGTGCAACAAGCAAACTCAACGGAATATTCGGATATGGATGTTGCTGAAAACTATCATGATTTGTCTCATCCGCTTCTCTCTTCTGAAATTTCAAACTATAAAATCGAACGTTCCAAAGAAAATATC
>DYOJ01000308.1 GCA_020720705.1 Acetofilamentum sp. | reverse complement strand
ATTTTACCCGATTGTAAATGATTTGTAGCTGTTCTAAATCTCAAATTTGTTTATACTACCATCGGGGATAGGCTGAGATTTTTATTTTCTATAATTACCTGAAAATCTATTATTTGTGTCTATTTAAACTTTCAACCTTAAACCGTTAACAGTATAAATTACAGCATATTTGATTTTGGAGCAACAATATTTTATTTAGAACTCGTAATTTGTCTTAATTTTGACCTCAAAAATGTGCGATGAAATCATACCGAGAAACCATTGATTATCTTTTCGAGCGACTCCCGATGTACCAACGAATCGGGGTTGTTGCCTACAAAAAAGACCTTACCAATACACGCAGTTTATGCTCAGCTTTGGGAAATCCCCAAAAAAAATTCCGGTCAATTCACATTGCAGGCACTAATGGTAAAGGCTCTGTATCTCACACACTTGCATCAATTTTGCAAACTGCGGGATACAAAGTCGGGTTATACACATCGCCGCATCTAAAAGATTTCCGAGAGCGTATTCGTATTAACGGGGAAATGATTTCGGAGGATGCCGTTATCAATTTTACCGAACATATTAAACCGGAAATTGAACGCATAAATCCGTCCTTTTTTGAAATTACGGTTGCGATGGCTTTTGATTATTTTGCCGAAAATCAAGTTGATTTTGCTGTTATCGAAACCGGACTCGGCGGTCGTTTAGATTCTACAAATATTATAACACCCATTCTTTCAATCATCACAAACATTGGTTATGACCACCAAAGCATGCTGGGCGAAACGCTGCAAGAAATAGCTTTCGAAAAAGCAGGTATTATCAAGCATAATGTACCTGTTGTAATCGGAGAATCCAACGACCAAACTATAGGTGTATTTACCCAACGTGCTAATGCCGAAAGCGCACCGATATATTTAGCCGACTATACTTTCTCGGCAGATTATTCTTTCATTTCGCCGGATTACTCCAAACAATTATTCAACATTTATAAAGGCGGTACGCTTTATTATCCCGAACTAAGTTCCGATTTGTTGGGGTTTTATCAAAAGAAAAATATCATTACTGTATTGCAAGCCGTTGAAATATTGCGCGTTGCTTATGATATATCTAATGAGGTTCTCTACAAAGCTATTGCAAATGTAAAACAAAACACAGGTTTAGCCGGACGTTGGCAAATATTAGGATTCAACCCCATGACAGTTGCCGACACTGCTCATAACGAACACGGATTACTCGAAGTTCTGAAACAAATAGAAGCAGTTCCTTACAAAAAACTACACGTTGTATTTGGCATGGTAAACGATAAAAATACCGACCACATTTTGCGACTTCTGCCTAAACATGCAGATTATTATTTCACCAAAGCTCAAATGCCTCGCGCATTGGGCGAAAATCTGCTTGCCTCAAAAGCAACCGACCACAAATTACAAGGCAAAACGTACCCGACTGTAAGCTTAGCAGTGTCAGCGGCAAAAGAAAATGCAGACCCGACAGACCTTATTTTTATCGGCGGAAGCACATTTATTGTAGCCGAAGCCTTATAGACAACGTTTGCAAAACCACAAAAACAGTTTTTTTTCAAAAAAAACAAAATAAAATTTGTATTATTTGGCATTTTTTTTAATTTTAACAAGTCAAATTAAAACGGTTTAAACCGTTTTAACAGCAAATATTTTTTAACAGACGAAGTTTTTTTACTAATTTCGCATCCCTTTAAAACAAAAAAAAATGTCATATTCTGAAAGACAAAATTTGTCTGATGTTTTGCAAAAATATTTTGGCTTTGATATATTCAAAGGCGAACAGAAACAAATCATTGAAAACGTGCTCAACGGCAAAGATTCTTTTGTGTTGATGCCTACGGGCGGCGGTAAATCCCTGACTTACCAACTCCCGGCAATATTATTGCCCGGAACAGCCATCGTTATTTCACCTCTGATAGCTTTGATGAAAAATCAAGTTGATGCCATGCGCGGATTCAGCGAAGAAGACGGCGTTGCCCATTTTCTGAACTCATCCTTGTCCCGTCCGCAAATACATCAGGTTAAAGAAGATATTTTGAATAAAAAAACAAAGTTGCTTTATGTCGCGCCGGAATCGCTTAACAAAGCGGAGAATATTGAATTTCTAAAACAAGTCGAAATCTCATTTTATGCCATAGACGAAGCTCATTGCATTTCGGAATGGGGACACGATTTCCGACCCGAGTACAGAAAAATACGCCCTGTTATTGACGAAATCAGACGCGCACCCATCATTGCACTAACCGCAACTGCTACCCCAAAAGTACAGCACGATATCCAAAAAAACTTAGGAATACCGGATGCCACAGTATTCAAAGCCTCTTTTTTCAGGTCGAACTTATATTACGAAATACGCCCGAAAACAAACCCCGAAAGTCAAATAATACGTTTCATTAAAGAACATACAGGAAAATCCGGTATAATTTACTGCCTGAGCCGCAAAAAAGTAGAAGAGCTTGCCGAAGTGCTTACAGTAAACGGTATCAAGGCGTTGGCTTATCATGCAGGAATGGATTCACCCACACGCTCCAAACATCAGGACATGTTTTTGATGGAGGAAGTGGATGTTATCGTAGCAACTATTGCTTTCGGAATGGGGATTGATAAACCCGATGTTCGTTTCGTGATACATTATGACATCCCCAAAAGCCTCGAAGGCTACTATCAAGAAACCGGACGCGCCGGACGAGACGGCGGCGAAGGCAAATGTATCACCTTCTACAGTTACAAAGACATTCAAAAGCTCGAAAAATTCATGCAGGGAAAACCGGTCTCGGAGCAAGAAATCGGGAAACAATTACTGCTCGAAACCGTTGCCTATGCAGAAACATCTGTATGTCGTCCCAAAATTTTACTCAACTATTTTGGTGAAATTTTGCAAGAACCCTGCGGAAACTGTGATAATTGTTTAAATCCCAAACGAAAATTTGAAGGCGAACCTTATCTGGTTCAATTGCTCGAAACCATCATTGTTTGTAACCAACTTTACAAGGGCGATCATATTGCAAATATCCTTGCCGGAGTTGAATCGTCGGCTGTTAAGTCATACAAACACAATGAATTAGAGATTTTCGGTTCAGGAGACGGTAAAGGAGAAAAATTCTGGAATGCAGTTATTCGACAAGCTCTGGTTCAACAGTTTTTAGATAAGGATATAGAAAACTACGGAATCCTAAAAGTCTCGGAAAAAGGAAAAGAATACTTGCAAACGCCATTTTCGGTAGAAATGTCCGAAGACCATGACTTTGATGATATTGACGACGAAGACGCATTGCTCAAAGCCTCAGGAAGTTCCGCCGCCGATGAAACATTGTTCAAAATGTTGAAAGCACTCCGAAAAGAAACCGCAAAAAAGAAAAACGTTCCGCCTTTTGTCATATTTCAAGACCCCTCACTCGAGGATATGGCAACTCGATATCCGATAACTCACGAAGAACTTTTGCAAATTGCAGGTGTCGGAACAGGTAAAGCCGCCAAATACGGCAAGGAATTTCTGATTCTTATAAAAAAATATGTCAAAGAAAACGACATTATACGTCCACAGGACATGGTCGTGAAATCTGTCGCAAAAAAATCTGTCGCAAAAGTTTATATAATTCAAAGCATTGACAGAAAAGTAAACCCGGAGGACATCGCAAACTCCAAAGGGATGGAAATGAGTGAGTTAATAACCGAGATTGAAGCTATTGTCAATTCAGGAACAAAAATAAATTTGGATTATTATATCACTCAAATCATTGATAAAGAGGATATTGACCAAATTTACAGCTATTTTTACGATGCAGAAACCGACTCTATCGCTTCGGCGCTTGACGAGTTTGAGGGAACATATACAGAGGAAGAACTACGATTTGTCAGAATAAAATTCATGTCAGAATTAGCCAACTAAGGAAGACGTTAGATATAAGATATGAGACATTAGATTTTATTCTGAATATAATCAACACATTATAAAAGGAAACTGTTATAAGTTTATTTTAGAGCGAACCTTAATTA
>DYOJ01000307.1 GCA_020720705.1 Acetofilamentum sp. | reverse complement strand
AATTATGATATTCCAATATAATTTTTGAATAATTTGTGGGTTTAAAATACGACCTGAAACCAAATGAGGTATTTTCTAAAAGACCCAATTCCGAAAAACTATCATCATTAGCATCGTAATGGTCTCTATTTCGCATGGAACCAAACATCATAATACCTGCTTTATTGTCGTCCGAAACTAATGATGTATTGATATTTATAGTTCTATCCAACGAATTTTTATCAATAACCGATAAATTTGAAGACACCTGAAACGAATTATAATTTGGTTCTTTTGTAATAATATTAACAGTTCCGGCAATAGCATTAGAGCCAAACAAAGCCGAACCGCCACCACGTACAACTTCCACACGTTCAATCATATTTGCCGGAATTTGTTCTATTCCGTAAACGCCCGATAATGCACTGAAAATTGCTCGGCTGTCAATTAAAATCTGAGTGTAAGGACCGTCTAAGCCGTTTATACGAACTTGTTGAAAACCACAATTTTGACAATTTGTTTCAACTCTCAAACCGGGTTGAAAACTCATACCTTCGGCAAGACAAACCGAATTTGTACTTTCAAATAGTTTTGGCGTAATTGTATTTACGATAGTTGTTGCATCTTTTCTACTTACTTCATTGCGATTAGAACTTACAACTACTTGATCCAACGCAATTGCGTCTTCTTCTATATCAAAATTTATTTCTAATGTTGTACCGGCTTTTGTTGTTATTTCTTGTTTGTGCGATTTATAACCGGTAGATTGTACTTTAATCATGTATGTTCCTTCGGGCAAATTAACTAATTTGTAATGTCCTGTATTATCGGTCGCTGTACCTATAGTTGTACCTTCAATAATTATTGTAGCATAAGGCAAATGAACTCCTTTGCATTTAACATCTCCAAAAATATTGGCATCGGTTGGTGCTTGCTGTGCATTTAAAATACCATTAAAAATGAATAGAAATAAAATTGTAAGCGTATTTATTTTAAAAACGTTTAAACCCTTATGTTTTATTGAACTTTCAGCTTTTATTTCCTTTGGTTTTTCTTCTATGTCTGAAAGTTTTTTTTGCTGCCAATCTTCCGTAATAAGATTAAAACTTCCTGCCATAAGGTATCTGATACCTTGGATATCTTGTATTTTATCAATTAATTCCATTTTGAAAAATTTTATAAATTAAACTATATTTGAATTGATTTTTTACATAAATCGCCCTATTTCATTTTTTATAAATAAAAAAATGAAGCAATTATGCCGGAAAAATTTTAACCGAGTAAATAAAAAATTAGGAAAATAAGTATTGGAATTAATTGATAGGCGGAGCCCTAAGCTGATAGTGTATAGCCGGAACTATAAATGTGTTATTTTCATTAACCGGAATATACTGTTTTTTTGTAATTTTTTGAATAAAATTAAATACAAAAGATACTAAAATTATAAACGAAAATAAATTATTTATCAGCGAAATAATAAGAAGTTGATTGTTATTGTGAGTATGTTTTTTTTGAGGGTCATTATTTTCGTTTTTAGAAAAAGGGTGTGCGTGTACAATAATTTGTCCGTTTGGCAACACATGTCTGTGCTGATTAGTTATATTGTTGTACATTACTGCTAATAATGCAAACAATAAAACCAATCTTACATATTTTTGTATTTTTCTAAAAAATAACATTCTCTTTTTAAATTACGGTGCAAAGGTAATTAGTTTTTTATTTTGTTTATATCCCTATTTGTAGTGATTTTTTACGAAGTTATGCCGGCAAAAGAAAAGCGTGGACGCTTATTGTATTTTCTATTTGCGTTTAGCGTCCACGCTAAACTATTCAAAGCACAAACTTTGCCGAAATCTTTAACTTCGTAAAGTCGAAGTAGTGATTTTTTTTTATATTTCGTTAAAATCAACGATGCAAAAGTATAGTATGCGCAGGTGGATACCAATCCCTAAAGATAGGGATATTTAAACTAGTGTCATGTCAAGCCTCTTCTGACGTTTCCATGTCCTATCGGACGATGGAAAGTCTCTACTGACCTGCATTCGTCCGTAGGACAATGTAGCGTCATTTCAAAATTGACATGACACTAGTCTATGTTGTTCTAAAGTCAATACTTCGTTAGATTTTAGAATTTAGATGTTAGACATTAGACTCAAATCGCTTAATTCCAATTAGTTACAATCATACTCTTATTCGAGAAATTTTCTTATCTAATTTACAATAAATCAATATCTTACAAAAAATATTAACGGAGTATTGAAAGTAAGAACAAACTTTATTTCAATTTTTGCGCAACCAAAATCGCAAGAGTTCGAGCATCTGCTTTTATTTTTTCGACATCCGAAAACGGAAATAATCTGTTTTGGTACACATGTACTCCATTAACGAAAGTATCGGTAACGTTATGTGAACCAATAGAATATACAAGTGCCGAATATGGGTCGAAAATCGGGGTTCCTGAAAAAGTATCTGTATTTACAATTATAAAATCTGCTCGTTTCCCGATTTCGACAGACCCGATTTCTTTTTCCTTGTTCAAAACTTCTGCTCCGCCCATTGTTGCAATACGCAGAGCTTGTCGCGCCGGAATGACGGTTGGGTTGCCGGATACAAATTTATGTAAAAAAGCCATGCTGCGCATCTCGCCGAACATGTCCATATCGTTGTTACTTGCCGGACCGTCTGTGCCCAAACCTATCTTAATTCCGGCTTGATACATTTCGGGAATTCGTGCTACGCCGCTCGAAATTTTCATGTTACATTCCGGGTTGTGTGCCACGCCGACATTCTGATTTTTGAATATATGGAGGTCTTCGTCTGTGAGCCAAATACTGTGTGCTGCAATGGTGCGATTACTTATAATTCCCAGATTATCAAGATATTGAACGGGAGAACAAGCGTGTTCGTCCCAAAACTTATTAAATTCCCACTCTGTTTCGGCAATATGAATGTGGTGGGTTAGGTTGTGTTTTTGGGCGAGTGCTTCGGTGCGTTCAAGCAGTTCGGGTGCGCAAGTGTACGGAGCGTGCGATGCTACTCCGACGCTTATGAGTGAATGATTTTTATATTTTTCAATCAAAAAGTCATTGTATTTGAAACCGGCATCCGGGTCTTTGAAACTTGGTGCTTGAAAATC
Source organism: Acetofilamentum sp. (assembly GCA_020720705.1). Lineage (GTDB taxonomy): Bacteria > Bacteroidota > Bacteroidia > Bacteroidales > JAADGE01 > DYOJ01. Next base: position 892 of record DYOJ01000307.1, on the reverse strand, counting down.
TACCAAACCCTCGGAAATGATACCGCGCATGCCGATTTCTGTAGCAGCTTGCCCGATTTTATCTGAAAAATAATACATATCGTTAAAGCAAGTCGTACCGGTGCTCAACATTTCGAGCATCGCCAATCGTGCTCCCGTGAGGACAAATTCTTCGGTAACGCATTGTTTTTCAAGCGGAAATATGTATTTCATCAACCAATCATGTAATACAATATCATCGGCAACACCTCGAAAAATTGTCATCGGCACATGCGTATGGGTATTGACTAAGCCGGGCATTAAGATTTTTCCTTTAGCATCAATTGTTCTTTTTGCTTGATAATCAATCAAGTCTGATGAATTTCCGATAGCCGTTATTCGATTTCCTTTAACGCCGACATATCCGTCTCGGTATTCTGTAAAATCAGCATTGATAGTTAAAATGTGTGCATGAACGACAAGTATATCGAATATTTGCATGACTTAGTTCTTAAAATTAAATATTTACAAAGATATGAATAGCTACCCACCGAACAAATTTTTATAGGTTACAATATCGAAATCTGTCCCGAAATTTGTGCTGAACTTGTGTTTTTATGGCTCATTTTACTTGGATTTAAGCATGTATTTAGGGGAATATTTTTTTGGGTTGATTTTTTATGTCTTAAATTATAAAAATCGGTGATATTTCTTGACTTTATTTTCGTATTTTTTTATAAAAATCGGAAAGGTTTATTAATTATTTTAAAAAATCTAAAAAAAAATCAATAGTCTTAATTTCCTTGTAAAATCAAGCCCTAAAGGTATTGATTTAAAAAATCAAACGTTTTAAATTCTAAACGGTACCATACAAATATCTTCAAAAAGTTTGCATTTAAAAAAAAATAACATATTTTTGTTTTTAGAACTGTTA
>DYOJ01000306.1:1938-4010 GCA_020720705.1 Acetofilamentum sp. | reverse complement strand
TTATTTTTAAATATTGAAGTTTTTTTTTGATATTTTGAAAAAAATCATTTTAAATGAATATTTATTCATTTATTTACTTTACTTTTGCAGTTATAAATATTAAAATATCTTTTTATGCGGAAACGAATTGAACATTTCCCGGTGTCTGTGTTTTCAATTATTCTGGGTGTCAGCGGATTGAGCATCGCTTCGCACAAAGCCGAATTGATGTTAAACATTCTTCATTACAGTTTTTACGTTTCGATTTTCGCAGCGTTGCTTTACGTCTTTTTCTTAGTTTTATATCTGTACAAAACTTTGTTATTTTACAAAGAAGTGAAAGCAGAATTTAATCATCCCGTAAAAATGAGCTTCTTCGGCACAATTCCGGTGAGTATGATTTTGCTGAGCATCGCGTTCATGCAATTTGGGCAGCTATCTGAAATTTTATTACTTATCGGCGCAATCAGTCATCTGCTTCTCACATTTCAGATACTATCCGTTTGGCTGACGCATCGCCGATTTGCCGTGGAGCACAAAAATCCGGCTTGGTTCATCCCGATTGTCGGGAATATCATTGTGCCGGTTTCGGCTGTGGAACATTTTCACCCCGATGTATCGTGGCTTTTTTTCAGCATCGGATTGATTTTATGGATTGTGCTATTCACAATTTTCGTCTATCGGTCAATATTTCACAATCCGTTACCGGATAAACTGTTGCCGACATTTTTTATCCTGATTGCGCCTCCTGCAATCGGATTTATTGCCTACATCCGCATGACCGGCGAACTTGATAATTTTGCAAAAGTTTTGTTCTTTTTTTCGATATTCATGGCTATGCTTTTGTTCTACAACGCAAAAATGTTCATCCGTATAAAGTTTTTCCTCTCGTGGTGGGCATACAGTTTCCCGATTGCCGCATTGACTATCGCATCCTTTGTGATGTATGAAAAAACAAAATTTTGGGCTTATGAATACATAATCTACGGATTATTCGGATTCCTGAATATTTTGATTATATTTTTGATTATCAGAACATTGAAAGCCGTATTTGCGCATCGGATATGTGTTCCGGAGATTGATGAATGATATGATTTTAAAAAAAAATGAGCATAATAAGAAATGTTTATAGGTTTTATCGAGACGGGTTCAGCGAAATGAGCCTGACCAGTCGCAAGCTTTGGCTGATTTTGATTGTAAAATTAGCAATTATGTTCTTGATTCTCAAACTCTTTTTCTTTCAAGGACATTTAAGCAGCCGTTTTGACAGCGAGGAAGAAAAATCTGAATACGTACGTAATCAGTTAACAAATAAATTTCAAAAAGATGAATAACATTGATTGGTCATTAGTAGATTGGTCGCGGATGCAATTCGCACTCACGGCAATGTATCACTGGATTTTTGTCCCGCTGACATTGGGGCTGTCGTTCTTGGTCGCCTTTTTTGAGACCATTTATTACAAAACCGGAAACCCGGAATGGAAAAAACTCACAAAATTTTGGATGACTTTATTCGGAATAAATTTCGCCATCGGTGCGGCTACGGGGATTATTCTCGAATTTGAGTTCGGAACAAATTGGTCGAACTACTCGTGGTTTGTGGGCGATATTTTCGGTGCACCCTTAGCCATCGAAGGCATTATGGCGTTTTTCATGGAATCGGCATTTATGGCAGTCATGTTTTTCGGATGGGAGCGGGTGAGCAAGCGTTTCCACCTGATTTCCACGTGGTTAGTCGCAGTTGGTTCAAACCTGTCTGCCTTATGGATTCTCGTTGCAAATGCGTGGATGCAAAACCCGACCGGCACATCCTTCAACCCCGACACGGTGCGCAATGAGATGACAGATTTTTGGGCTGTGCTGTTTTCGCCCACGGCAATCAACAAATTTTTGCATACCGTAGCATCGGGCTACACCTTAGCGGCGATATTCGTTATCGGCATAAGTTCGTGGTATTTGCTCAAAAACCGCAACGTGCTGTTTGCCAAAAAAAGCATTACCGTTGCCACGGTTTTCGGGATAATTTCGATTTTATTCACAATCTACACCGGCGACGGCTCGGCAAAAGAGGTGGCAAAGCATCAACCCATGAA
>DYOJ01000306.1:0-1838 GCA_020720705.1 Acetofilamentum sp. | reverse complement strand
GCCGCTTACAAAGCCGCATTGGATAGAAAAAATGAAGCAGAAGCAGATATACAAAAGAAGATATTTTTGGAAAATTATAAGGATTTCGGCTACGGTTACTACTTCGGGCGCGACCCGCACGAGTTGATTCCCAACGTAAAATTAAGTTTTTATGCCTTCCACATCATGGTCATATTCGGAAGCTTGTTTGTGCTTCTGTTTGCAGCACATTGGTGGTTTTTGAAAAAGAAAAAATTGGAGCAAAAAAAATGGCTTCTGCGGGCAAGCATTTGGTTTATTCCGTTGGCATACATCGCCCAGCAATCCGGCTGGGTGGTAGCCGAAGTGGGCAGACAACCCTGGGTAATTCAAGATTTGATGCCGACCATAGCCGCTGTTTCTCAAATAGATACGGCAAGTGTGCAAGTTACGTTTTTTATGTTTTTGGTGATATTTACGCTGTTGCTGATTGCCGAGCTGAAAATCATGTTTAATCAAATCAAAAAAGGGAACGTTGAATTATCAACCGAAACCGATTCGACCGTAATCACAAAAAAATAAGGAGGAAAAATCATGTTTGAAGCATTATCACACAGCACATTACAACACTATTGGTGGTTTATCGTCTCGGTGCTGGGCGCAACACTTGTATTCCTGCTGTTTGTGCAGGGCGGACAAACCTTGTTGTATAAAATCGGAAAAACAGAACAGCAACGCAACCTGATAGTCAATCTGTTAGGACGAAAATGGGAACTTACATTTACAACTCTGGTAACCTTCGGCGGCGCGTTTTTTGCGGCATTTCCGCTGTTCTATTCCACAAGTTTCGGCGGTGCATATTGGGTCTGGATTTTGATACTGTTTGCCTTTGTCGTTCAGGCAGTCTCTTACGAATACAGGCGTAAACCCAACAATTTTTTGGGGCAAAAAACGTTTGAAAAGTTTCTGTTTTTCAACGGCTTAGTCGGCACAGTGTTGCTTGGTGCGGCAGTTTCTACGTTTTTTACGGGCGCGGAATTTTCGGTCAATAAGCTCAATTTGGTGAACCTCACACGCGACACGATGCCCGTAATCTCCGAATGGAAATCGCCGTTTTACGGTTTAGAAGCAGTGTTTACGCTTGAACATTGGGCATTTTTACAAAATTTGGCTCTCGGCGTTGCCGTATTTTTCTTATCAAGGGTGTTGGCTTTGTTGTATTTCATCAAAAATCTGAACGATAACGAACTTGTAGAAAAATCACGCAAAGCATTGGTTTTAAATACGTTGATATTTCTGCCCGTCTTTTTGTTCTGGCTCATCCGACTGATGACTCTGGATGGTTTCGGCGTATATCCGGACACCGAAGAAGTGTTCAAAGAACCGTTCAAATACTTCCACAACCTTATCGAACAGCCCTTGTTGCTCGTGCTTTTGCTCGCCGGACTTGTCGGTGTGCTTTACGGCTTGTTTTTGGCAATCGTGAAACAGAAGGAGAACGGGATACTGTTCACCGGCTCCGGCACATTTTTGACCGTGCTGACCCTTTTCTTACTTGCCGGATACAACGACACCGCGTACTACCCCTCGACCTACGACCTGCAAAGCTCCCTCACGCTTGCGAACAGCTCTTCGAGTAAATTTACACTCACAGCCATGAGCTATGTCTCTGTAATAGTGCCGATTGTGGTTTTATATATCTGGAATAATTGGCGCAAAATGAATAAGCAAAAACTGTCGTCTGCCGAAGTCGAAAAAGACGGACACAGCTATTAAAGTCCTGAGTTCGAAATAAGATTATATTATAATTAGTTTATTTTCAGTATTTAATTCTACTTTACGAAGTTATGCCGGCAAAAGAAAAGCGTGGACGCTTATTG
>DYOJ01000305.1 GCA_020720705.1 Acetofilamentum sp. | reverse complement strand
CGTTTTTGTCAGACTTTCAATGTTCGTAGGGTGTTTCTAGGGGTTGCAGGTAACGGTTTCGGGCTTGGCGAAGGTGGCGATTTTCACCACAAATGTTGATGCGGAGAACCAAACTTTAATTAACCACAAATGTGTCTGCGGAGCATTGAACCGCCACTTTTGCCAAACCCGTGTTAGGTGCAGGCGTTCTTGTTGTCCGTATGTTTCTCGTCATTGTCAAGCTGTCTTTTTTGTTTTTTTCGGTTTCTCTTTTGTAAAAAGGTCTGCCGTGTATTTTTCGTATAGTTCAAATAAAAATTCCATTCGTTTTGCTTCACTTGTAAATGCTTGTGGTCTGTAAGCCAAGTCAACCGATTTGTCTAACTCGTTGTGTGCTTTCACTAATAAAGGAGGCATTGATGATTGGTCATATAATTCAGCGAGTGAATTTGAACTAAATTCATTTCTAATATCTATAATTATTTGAGCCTTTTCTTCTATTGCTTTTATTTGTTTGTCTGTTGGGTTTTCTGGAAACGGAAAGTTATTGTAACCTAAAGTATTTGAATATCTTATTCTACCTTCCAATTTTCCGCAAATGTTTTGTGTCCAAATATTGTGCATTAAAGAAGAAATTATACCAAATTCAAATATTGTCGCGTTAGGCAAAATAAAAGATGAATAATTTGCAATAATGTCTTTAGTTAAAAAGCCGATTGGAATATATTTTCTTAACTCAGAAGATACAACAGGTATCATTAAATAGTCACTGTCAGGTTGCCTATCTTCCATAAATAAGGTAGGGGTTTCTGCCCATTTTCTAGTTGCAGTTTTTGGACTCCTTTCTCTAAAAATCCTAACACCTTCAACTCTTGATTTTATTTCGGAATTATTTTTTATATCATTTGGTTTGGCATCTTTTAACCAAAAGCAATATCTATGATAATTATTTATAAGTTCATCTGAACCAATAAATTTTCTGACTAAATATGATTGTTCGGGATATTTTGTTTTAAAATCTTGAGCTTCTGTTTCTGTATTAAATATAAAGTTACCGTCATCTATAGCTGCATTACCTTTCATCATAGATGGTCGGTTGTTTAATGGTTTTGTTCTCGGAAGAATAAAAATGTCCTTAGCTTCTAATAAATAAGGATTTATATGAGATACAATTCTTTCTGTTGGATGACTTTTAATGTTTTCGTATTCAAACAATAATTTTTTAGGAATGTCAAATTTTGAGAAACCTATTATTACACAATAAACAGCTGCATTCCCTTTCGCTTCGTTACTCCAACTAAACGTTTGATGAGCAAAATGAATATGTATTTTTTCAATGTTTATTAATAATTGCCAAAGGGTTGGCACTTGAATACCTTGACAAATTGAATTTGTAGAAACAAAAGCAACTTTGATATTCGTATTTTCTATAAATTTTGATGCCTTGTAATACCAACACGCCACATAGTCTAAAACACCGCTATTTATTTTGTCTTGAAATACTAAAAGTGTATCTTCTTTTTGCTCTTTAGTTTGGTTTCTTGAACCATAAAAAGGTGGATTGCCAAGAATAAAAGAAAGTTCGTTTTTAGAAACTACGTTTCCCCAGTCTGTTTGTAATGCGTTGCCGTGAACAATTTTTGCGGATTTTTTCAAAGGCAAACGAACAAAGTATTGTCCAAATTCATTGCTAATTTGCATATTCATTTGGTGGTCGATAAGCCACATTGCAACTTCGGCAATTCTTGCAGGAAATTCTTCATATTCAATTCCGCACATCATATCAACGTCAAGCCAAATAATATCGCTAACATCAATTACCCTTTGCCCTGATTTATTTAATGCCCTTAAAATCTCTAATTCCAACAAACGCAATTCTCTGTAAGTAATTACAAGGAAATTACCGCAACCGCAAGCAGGGTCGAGGAATTTGAGCGTGCTCAGTTTTTTATGAAATTCGGGAAGTTTGTTTTTGTTATCCTTAACGCTTTCAAATTCTTTCCAAAGTTCATCTAAGAAAAGCGGTTTGATAAGTTTTAAAATATTGGTTTCGCTTGTGTAATGTGCTCCTAAGTTTCTGCGTTCTTTTGGGTTCATTACACTTTGAAACATTGAACCAAATATCGCTGGCGATATTTTGCTCCAATCAATGTAACAGCAGTCAAGTAAGGCTTGACGCATTTTTGTGTCGAAACTTGCCGTAGGCAAGTTTTCTTCAAAAAGTTTTCCGTTTACATAAGGAAAGTCGGCAAGTTGCTCGTCAAGATTTTTAAAACGATTTTCTTTCGCTGTATTTAATACTTGAAATAATTCTTGCAGTTTTGATGCAAGGTCGCTTCCGTCTTCGGCTGTCCTCTGTTCTAAATATTCTTGAAATTGTTGTTTGTTAAAAATGGTTGTGTCTTCCGCAAACAATAAAAATAGAATACGAACCAAGTAAACTTCTAATGGATGACCTGTGTAGCCTATTTCTTCAAGTCTGTCGTGAAGTTTACCCATTAACTCTGCTGCTTTTATGTTTGCAGGGTCTTGTTCTTTGTAAACCTTTTTTTGATAACCTAAAATGTAGCCGAAATGCTGAACATTATTTACAAGGTCGTTGAGTTTAAATTCAATGTGTTTATCTTCTTCAAGGTCGTAAAGCCGAAAATTTTCAAAGTCAGAAATGAGAATGTATTTCGGTAATTCGTGTTGTTTCAGTCCGTGAGTGTAGTCAATGGCTTGTTGATATGCTTTGTCAAGGTTTTTTCCCCGACTTTTCATTTCAATTAAAATCGTCCCTTTCCAAAGCAAGTCAATGTAACCGTCTTTGTCGTCCAATTTTTTTACTCTGTGTTCAAAAGTCGAAACACGTTTACTGCTAATACCAAACACATTAAAAAACTCAACTAAAAATGGTTTTGCGTCTGCTTCTTCGTTTGAAGTGTCAGCCCATTCTTTTGAGAAATTTAATGCTCTATCTTTTATTTCGTTCCAACTTAATGCCATTCTTAGTTTTAATTGAAAGTTTTGTATTCCATAAATTTACTCCAATAACCTAATGCTGGCGATTCTGCAAATTTAGTTTCTGGGTTCATTGATATTATTTGAAAACCACCATTGTTCATTACTGGGGCGTGTTGGTGGTAATTCTCTCGAAATTCGTCATTCATTCCATTTAGAACGTGAGCAATTTTTAAAAGCGTTTGTTTTATCATTTCAGATGAAGCATAACTAACGCAATAATTTAAGTCCTTGTCAATTATCTTTTTGAGATTTATTTTTATTTTTTCCGAACACTGGAATTTAGTAATGACTTTGCCTGAGTTTAATTGCCAAGATACATTTGCGAATGAAGTTGATTTTTTTCTATGTATTAACTCTGCTCGATAATCATTAAACTTGCTTACAAAATCTGCATCAACGGTTTTAATGTTTTGAATAAACTTCCTTTTTGCAAATTCACTTTCAGAGTTGTGGCAATGTTTAACTAACGTAATCCATTGTAGTTTGCTTTCGGGATTTTCACCAAATACAAATTGAGTTAGCATAGCGAGATAGTCAAAACAAGAAGAAAGATGAAAAACAATACTGTCATATAATGCCATAATTTCATCAGATGCCATTTCAAAATGTGGATTTCCCATTATGAAACCATTGAAAACCGTTGGTTTCTCTTTTAGCATTTTTTCAAATCGTTGTTCGATTTCAAGTTTTCTTACAAGTAATAAGTAGAAATGAAGATTTGCACTTCTTATTCTGTAATTGATATTGTCCCGCAATTCATAAATTTCGTGTTTCCCGTCTTTTGTTTGTCCGAAAACGTTATTTATATGATAACCGTAGTCCATTGCAAGAGCCATAAAACCTTCGTGAACTACACTTATCAGTTTTTGGATTTTGTCTAAACTTTCTTGTGGATTGTCAATATAAATTATTTCTTCTTTCATTCAATTTCTTTCTGTTTTGATGTCGGTTGTGTCGTCCGCTACGCTTGCACCTAACTAGTAAATATACGAAAGTTTATGCGTTTTTAACAGTTCGTATTTTTTTTT
>DYOJ01000304.1 GCA_020720705.1 Acetofilamentum sp. | reverse complement strand
AATTTAATTGACATAAAATCAAGTATTTATACGTTTTCTTACAGACACTATTTAGTATTTAGATTTTTTCGTAAAATATAGATATTCAATAGAATAATTGTAACTAATTGATTTCGGATAAGAGACTTTAATCATCGGCGACAAAGGCACATTTATCATTTGTAATTTATTTCATTGCGTAATTTATCAATCTGTTCGTCTGATAATTTTGTAATAGCTTTAATAATTTCATTAGAAAATCCGGCTAAAATTCCATTTTGAGCATTCTCGAAATTCTTTTCTAATTTAATTTTTTCTTCTACAGTTTTATCTGCGGCATATTCATCTCTTAAAAATTTCTTACGTTCTTCGTAATATTCCCGTTCCTTTTTGTTTAAGTTTATTCGTTCCAATGTTTCCATTGCTCGGTTTATCTCGGGGGCAGAGAGTTCTTTTGGTAATTTGTCTTTTTCAAATTCTCCGGCTTTGTTTAGAAACGTTATCCAACGGTCGAGTGCATTTTTAATGTGTTGTAATTCTCCGTCAAATTTTTTAAGCTCAACATAATACATATCAATATAATCCATTTCCGGATATGTTTCGTTTGTGTCGAAGTCTTTTAAACAATAGCGTCTTACATATCTGTCATCCGGAAAATACCTAAAATCAAGCAGATTTATTGAAATTGTTTTATTTAGTTTGTCAAAACTATCTGTTTCAAATAATTGACCTCCATATAGTTCCGACCAATAAAACAAACTTCTGCGACCAAAATAACTTTGTTCTCTAATTTGAAGTTCGATATTATACCAACGGTCTTTGTCATCGGTTGCTTTTATATCTACAACGGATAATCTGTCTCCTATAAAATCAATTTCGTTGTATGGATTTTTTATTGTTATTGTTGTTATTTTTTGATTTTCAGGCAAAACAGAATTAATCAAAGATTTTAACAAATCTTTATTTTCTTCTGTTCCAAATATCTTTTTAAAAACTAAATCAATTTTCGGGTTTATTTTGCTCATAATTTTACAATTTTCAATTTAACAATACTCTGTTAGATTTTAGAATTTTGACGTTTGATATTAGACTTAAATTACATAATTCCGATTAGTTACAATCAATTTTCTGATGTGAGAAATATATCAATCTAATTTACTGTAAATCAATATTTTACATACAATACTAATGAGTTGTTGGTTGTGTTAATCAATATTTTATCCGCCGTACACTTCGTCTTGGGCAATGATAGCGAGCACCCATGAGAACTCTCCGTTGCTGATTTTGTTTCCGCAATATCCGCACTCGCCGGCTTGCCCGATGTTGTCGGCAGGTGCCCCGCAGCTCGGACAGGTTGCGGTGTCAAAGTTTTGCTTTTTCACGCCTGCCCGTCGTATAAATGTCCAATACTCTGAAAAAACACGCGCTTTTCGATTGCTGCCGCCTTTAATATTTCCCTGACTATCTGATACATAATCTAATGCCGAAGCAAAAATGCGAACTGTTACACTGTCGTATAAATTGTCGGGTTCTACTTTTACGATTTGAATATCAGATATTTTTATTTGTTCCAGTTTATTGACCAATCCTGCTTGTTTATATGAATTAATCCAAAATTCAAAACTTTCATACAGCCTGTCTGACAATAAGTTACGAACAGAAAGTAGGCGGTTGATGCTCCATGCGGCATAAATTTTCATAAAATAGACGTTCACAACGGTTTGCAAAAAATCTGATTTCCAAAGTTGTGAATCTATCCCTGCTCGCTGCGCAAATCTTGTTTGTGTGTTTTGCAGTCCGGTTTGATATACAGTCGGATAATCTGTTCCGCGTTCTTGAGCGTAGTGTCCCAGACCGGCAACCGAGAAGGCTTTTCTGTCCAGCACTGCTGTTTGTGAAACGTACCATTGTTGCTCACCGGCAGTCAGGTGAGTGCCGCAAGCCGAACAATCGGCGTTATCCGTAAAACTTGATACGGCGCCGCAATTTGGGCATGCCACACTTCGCATCCGTTCGGGTGCGGGGCTGATAAGCCCGGATTTTCGCAAAAATTGCCAACGTTCGTAAACCGTAAATCGGCTTGCTTTGCCATTATGTGTGTTGGTGTAGTTTGCATCAATTTCGAGTGTGATACGGTCGTACCCGTGTGAGCGTACGATGTCGGTAACGTTAATTGCACCTATCACAATTTCGCTGTTAGTTTGATTTGTATTTTTTTGATTTTCAGATAATTGTGTTTCTTTTGGCGAAAAAAACGGAGCGATAAATCTAAATTCAGGCTTTCCGAACCATGTATAGTATTTGTGGAATAATGAGGCTGCAAAATCTAAAAAAACGACTTTTGAGAAATTGGGGTCTTGTTGTATCAGATAGTCTAAATTGTTCTCTAATTGATTGTTACGAACAACTCTGTTTTGCACGGTCGGAGACGAAGTTACGGCGCGTGTTGAATTTCTGCGCCGATTTTGAATAATTTTAAACGCAATTATTGCAATAATTACGGGTATAGATATTTCGGGAGGTAATTCCATAAGCAAATAAATTAAAGCTCCGATGTCTCCGCCGCCTGAGCCGCCCGAACCTCCGCCGCCTGAAAAACTGTGCCCGCCGCCCGGACGCGCCCAAAGCATGTCCAATGCTATCGGACTTATCAAAAATATTGCGAGAAATGTGATTAGAAGTGCCCAAAATAATCGGGTATAATTTCTATTGTTTTGCATGTTGTCGGTATTTTGAGATTTCCATATTTTTTTGACGGATTTTTTATTGAAAAAGTTAAGAGTAGTTCTTGTAATCGGTAGAATACTAATGTGTTAAATGTTTATGTCTGTAATTTATGCTATTATAATTTTAGAACTTGATTTTCGATAATTATAATCGAAAGTGAAAAGTCTAAATTCAAAATTTAACATAGATTTGTTGCGAAAGATTAAAATTCAACCTTCGGATTGTCAGGCAATTCGTTAATGTCATTTTCTATGGGGGGCAGATATTCGGAGAAGTAAGGTTTTATTTCGGTAAGTGAGGTCAGCAGGGCTTCGGCAGGGTTGGGTTTGGTGAAAATTGCATCCAATTTTGTCTGAATTTCAGACCAAACTTCTTGTGGAACAGAAACTTCTGCGCCTCTGTCTGCGATTATTTTAACTTGCTTTTCCAAAACGGAAACATATACCAATACACCAATTTTTTGCTCGGTATGGTGCATTCCGATTTTCTGAAATATGGCACGTGCCATAATTTCGACTTTTTTTCGAGTTTGTTCTTTTTGTAAAAAAGGACGTTTCAGATTCGGGACAATCTCAAAAAACAAAAACATAGCAGGAAAAGAAAGCACCGTGAAAAAATATATCAAATATACATTAAATTCTGCCGGAGCAAACATGAAAAATGTATATAATCCGGACATCAATAAAAAAGCTGCCCAGAGTGAAATATCTTTATACGGATTTGACTGCGGCTCAATAATTGTAATAATTTCAACAACAGATTGATTTTCAATATCTTGTATCGTATTGTTTAATGCTGTTTTGAATGATTCGTTAAATTTTTTCATGATAGATGGGATGCGTTATGATGGTTTCCGAACTCGATAATCCGGACGTCCAAAATTAAGAAAAATAAATCAACGTTCCAAAATTTCTTGATTACAATTTGGGCAAGAAATTGTTTCCGTATATGCGCGGAAATTTATCTCGCTTTTTAATATTTCTTCAAGATACACTGTTCTAAACGAGCTTTCGTTCTTGTTATCAATCTCTTCGACATAAAATCCAATCGGATATCCGCAAGAACAATACGACAATATGCAACCGACAGGTAACTTTTGTGATTTTAATTCTGTCTGCAGATATGATAGCATTTTTTCTCTATCTCCCTGATTTACAAATTCTTTCAGTTGTTTCTTTGTGTCATTATTGAAACTGTTTTCGTACATAATTTTCTTTGTAAGTTAAGTGATTTTTTTATATAATCCAAACGCATTGTTAATGAAATTGTTAATGAAATTGTTAATGAAATTGTTAATGAAATTGTTA
>DYOJ01000303.1 GCA_020720705.1 Acetofilamentum sp. | reverse complement strand
CAGGTTCGGAAAACTGTCCGTACACGTGCCATGTTTTATCCAAAGTCGCTTTTGCTACCAATTTCACTTCGGTTTCACTTACGGCTTTTGCGGAAAATGTCCATTTTACGGGGTTTACAAGTTGGGCTGAAACGGTCGAAACAATGCCCGACAGCAAAAGCGAAAGAATGAATATCCTGTTTTTCATGCTTTGATATTTTATTTTTGGACAAAAATAGCGAAAACAATTTGTTTTTAAGTCCTAAAAATTGTTTATCAGCATTAATAATGCTTAAAATATTCATGTTTTCATATATGTTTGTACGTTGAATTTTAGCTTTCTGATTTATATATTTCAGATTATCAATATTTTACAAAATTTTGCAAGAGTTCTATATTTGAAATAATACAAGCATTTCTAAATACGTAATTTCAAAATAATTCGTTTTAAAAAATCGAAATTCAGACCTTTGTTTACTTTTGTAATTTGATATTTAGATGAAAATATGAATAAGATATATTTACTTTTATGTTTATGTTGCAGTTTTACAATTGCTTACGCACAAAATTCAATTGTGCTCTCCCTGAATACAATAACGATTCATCCGTTTGCAGCTTCAAACCTTTCGATACATCAAAATACAATCGGCAATGGCGGTGTGGCAACATTTGAGCCGGGAATTTGCATGGATTTTAATCGTCAAATTACAAAAAATATGAGTTTTGCGGTCGGAGGAAAGGCTTTGCTTGATAGATTTTCGGGGCAAAGTGCTTCATTGTATGCAGGATTTTCCGTTCAAATTTTTAAAGATAGGAGACACAGTTTGAATCTCGGAGTTGGTCCGTGTTTGTTTGTTGCAAGTTCGCGGACATCAGTGCTTGATTATGTAAACGAAGAAAAATTTTTGCACGCAGATATTTTCCCAAATTATAAAGTATCGTATTTATCCGGTTTTTTGGAATATGATGTTATTATTGACAAGCAAACAGCTTTTGTTCTGGCACTTGTGCATGCGCAACCCCAATCGTTGGGTATGGCTGCCGGTATTCGATTTCGTAAAGTGGGTTCGGGCAAAGGATGCAATTGTCCGAGTTACAAATAGTTGTTTCAAAACATTTGATAATCTGATAATCAGTGTCTGTAAGAAAACAAATAAACACTTGATTTTATGTAAATTACATTTATTTTCCAATCGAAAGTATTGTCATATTCTATTCAAAAATTGACATGGAGTAGTCATTCGTAGTTTTTTATTTAGTTTCAATTGAATGACTATTGAATGACAACTAAATGTCACGATAAACTCTAAAGTTTCACCAAGTTTGTGAATAATTCGGGTTAAAATTGAAAACGGAGCAAAAATACGTAAAACAAACCGAATTGATAATTGTATTCGAGGGTATTCGTATCGGGGTTGAAGGTTTCCATCATCACATTTTGGTGTTTGGTGATGTTTTGCACATCAAAAGCAAACTCCGCCGTAAATTTCGGGCGATTCCATTTGTAGGACAATCTACCGTCCAATCTGAAATACGGAGCGTATTGGTCTTCGTAGGCATGTTCGGTATCGTAAACGGCTCTGCCCGCGAGGGTTGAAGCTTCAATATCAATCGGGATGTATCGCTTGCCGCCGGCTGCCACAATTTTTGCATCAAGTTTTAACTCATTGGTTTTGCGAACGATAATAGTATATCCGCCCAATAAATTTGACACATAGTTTCCGTTAAAAATCGTATTCCGTTCGATGTTATCGCTGCCGATGTAGGTGGATTCAAACATGGAAGTTGTAAAAAGTATGTAATAATTTCGGCTCAGAAATTTCTCAGCCGTAAATTCAAATCCGTAGTTTTTTCCGGTTCCCTCGTTTACAAGGCTGTCTGCTCTTCCCGAGTAAAACGTTGTGCCGTAGTTTATTAGAGAAAACGAAGAAGGTGAAATTCTTACCGGAAAATCATACAAATGTTGATAATACGTTTCGGCTTTCAAACGCAGATTTTTGTTAATCAGAAAATCGTAACCCAGAACAATTTGATTACTTTTTGAAAAGTCTAAATTCTTGTTTGTTTCCGAAAAACTGCCGTCAGAATGTAGGGTTTGAAAAAAATAAAACAAGCGAGGTTGCAATTGGCTGTGCATTCCGCCGGCGAGGGCAAGGGAATGTTTCGGGGCAAAATTCCATTTTAAACTTGCACGCGGTTCGAGCACTTTGCTGCCGTTAAGTTCCAGATATTGAGCATGAAGACCTCCGTAAAAATATAACTTGTCCGTTACTTTGTGTTTTATTTGGGCATACGACTGAAAAAGTAAGATTTGAGCATTCGTGCTTTCGGACAATTTGCGGTAAGAATAGTCCGGCAAAATAACACTGTCTGCATAGCTTGCATAGAACAAATCCGCTTGGAAACCGGCATTAAAGGTATTTTTGGAATTGATTTTTTTGTTGAATTTTGTGTTAAACGAATATTTCACTTCCGATGATTTATCTCCGTATGCCGTAACGGGTTTCGAGTTTACGTTTGCGGAGTCTGTGCGAGCGGAAGAGCCTGTTCCCGAGACTGCTAATGCTGATTGCAGCCTTGTGTTTTTGTCGAAAAAGAAGGAATGTGTCAGCCCGGCAACTCCCATTTGCGACCCGAAACGCAAATCAATGCCTTTTCCGCCGAGTGTCCAATCGTCTTCGTTTTGGTCTTTGAAAAGTGCTTCCAAGTAACTGAAACCACCCACTCCGAACAGCGAGAATTTTCCGAACTTTTTGGTCGGCACATTAATTTTAAACGTGGCATCTTGATATTCCGGAACTCCCGAAACTCCAAAACTGATGCCTAAGTAATCAAACACAGCAAGAGTCGAATATCTGTAACTCGCAAGATATGAAGCCTTTGACTTTTTTGAAAACGGTCCTTCCGCACCGAATTCAAAGCCGTTCATCCCCACCTGTGCCGTGTATTCTCGAGTTTGACTGTTGCCGCTTCGCATGTTTAGGTCAAAAACGCCCGAAAGTGCATTTCCGTATTCGGCAGGGAAGGCTCCCGTAAAGAAGTCCGAATTGTCTAAGAGGCTGTTATTCAATATGCTGATAGGTCCGCCTGTTGTGCCCAAAGTCCCGAAATGGTTCGGATTCGGAATATCAATGTTTTCCAATCTCCAAAGTAGCCCTACGGGTGAATTTCCTCTGATAATGATGTCGTTGCGAGCATCGCCTACCGCATTCACTCCCGCATAGTTTGCAGCCATCCGCGCAGGGTCGAACCATGTTCCGGCATAGCGTTCGGTTTCTTCAACACTGAACGAACGCGCGCTCACAGCAGCCATTTCGTTAATCGGTTTGTCCTTGTTTGAAAATGCTTTAACTACAACAGCCTCAGTTTGAATGACTTCTTCGGAAAGTTTTACGGTTAATACCAATTCCTTTCCCGAGCGTACATCCAAATTGGTGAGTTGCGCCGGACTGTAACCAACCATCGTGATTTGGAGAGTTTGCCTGCCGACAGGCACATTTTGCAATGCAAATTCGCCTTCCGAATCGGTCATTGCGCCCACCAAAGGCGATGAATTTACCAAAACAACATTGGCTCCGGGCAAAGGACTTTCCGAATCGGCGTCCACGACGACTCCCCTAATCGTCTGGGTGATTGTTTGCGCCGAAATTCTCCCGAAATTGCTGATAAAAATTAAAATTATTATTGAAATGAACCATTTTTTCATTGATAATCAAAATTTTATATAAATTTTTGGATATTAAACCAAGATTTAAACGATTATTTTCTGCGAATAATGTTACAAATTTAGTTAAAAACCTGAGTTAGAAATAAAAGATTTTATAATTAGTTTATTTTCAGTATTTAAGAATCTTTCCGGTTATATGTTTAATCGTTTATTTGTTTAAGTTTAACTAAATAGTCCTGTTTTTAGACTATTTTTTAAACAATTAAACAAATCACCGAATAAGCAACAGTTTGAAAATTTGTAATATTCTCTTTGCCAAATAATTACCGTTTATCTTATTTCGAACTCACGTTAAAAAGATGTTACTTA
>DYOJ01000302.1 GCA_020720705.1 Acetofilamentum sp. | reverse complement strand
GTGTAATTATTTGATTTATTGTTTATTAAATTGAATTTTTCGGGCAGACGATACAGATATTTGGCGGCTTCGAGGAAGATGTCTTCGGTAGTTTGGAGGCGCCCCAAACCCTCAGGGTTTTCAAAACCCTGAGGGTTTAAGGTTTGCAACAGTGCCAACAACTGCGCTTGGTTCGTCAGTGCAACTTTGGGCGGTAATCCGGCTTCAAAGTGGCGCAACACGCGCTGCGAGTTCGTAAAACTGCCGTCGGTTTCGGTGTGGAACGATGCCGGCAAAACGAGGTCGGCTTGCGCGGCGGTTTCGCTCATAAAGGCTTCCTGAACAACAAGGAAATCAACTTTTAAATCATTGGTTATCATATCTTTATACACAGCGCAACCAATCGGGTCTTCGCCAAAAATGAAGATGTTTTTGAACTTGTGTTCGAGCAGATTCAGTTCCAAATCGGCATTGTAAGCTAAATTGTTATCAATCAAGCCTTGCGCGTTGTTTTTCTCTTTCAGCGCAACAATGCCCGAAGACGTTTTTCCGGCATTCCCGATGATGACAGTCAAATTTTGCAACTCCATGGAAGTGTTTCCGCAAATATCTTTTTCAGAGAATATTATGACTGCATGTTGCTGATTATTAAATTCTTCCGCAAATTTTTCGATAGTTTCCGCGCTCACGCCCGACTGTTGTACAAGTTGTTCGTACGATTCGCTTAAAATTTCGCGTCTGTAAGTCTCCCAATTTTCCGCATTTCCGTCTATAAATAGTTGATTTTGAAGACCTTTTGAGACAATGTAATGATTCACGGCTTTTACAAAATCAAAATACGAAGCTACATGCGTAACTTTGGTTGCTTTGTATGCAAAACGATTTTCGCCGACTGTAATTAGTTCAACGTCAATATGTTTCAAAAATTTGGTATTATTTACCAAAAAATCAATGATGTTGTCGTCATAATTTAATTCCGCCCCGAAAATGTAAACTTTGCTTGCACCGCGAATTTGCTCAAACGGCACATTGCGCATCGAATTGTGTTCGTAACCGCTTCTTCCCAAATAATGAAAACTGCCAACATACTTTGTATCAATGGTTTGTGCGAGCAATTTGGTAAGATATTGCTCCTCGTTTGTGAGGCGCGCTCCGGCAAATATGGCATTTTCTTCGGGTTTTACCGATTTTATTTTTTGCGAGATAATTTCAAACGCTTTTTCAAACGAAATTTCTTTAAATTCGCCGTTTTCTTTGTATAAAGGTTTGATAATCCGAGACTTATCATTCAAATATTGATAGCCGAATTTTGCTTGTCGCCCGATGTTGCCGTCCGGATTTACGGAGCTTTTCGCGCCCGAAACCTTCATCACAAAACCGCTTTTGTGGTGTATTTCAATGGCTTCGCCGGTTCCGCCGTACGGGTTTACGGTTACGAACGAATCCGTGCGCACTGGACCCGATTTGAAGCGGTAATTCTCGGTAATTGCACCCGTGGGGCAGGTTGAAATACACAAGCCGCAGCTTTCGCAAGTGGTGTCAGTCAGCGACTTACCCATGCTTGGGGCTACATACGTGTCGAAACCGCGATTGACCAAACCGAGCGCGGTTGTGCCCGCAACTTCGTCGCAAATGCGGATGCAACGCGAGCAAAGAATACATTTATTGTTGTCAATTTCGATGTACGGATGCGAAAAATTGACCGGTCGCGCATGGAAATCGCCGGCAAAGCGCGTTTGTTCGGCTTCGTATTCGGTGCAGTAATTTTTGAGGTCGCAGGTAAAATATTCGTTACATCCGCACTCAAAACAGCGCTCGGCTTCGCGGTGTGCCATGTCTTCGGTGTATCCGAGTTCTACCTCGTTGAAATTCAATCGTTTATCTGCTTCCAAAACAGGCATCTCGTCGCGCATTTGCTTGGGGTATTGCAATTGAAACACCTTCGGATTCGGTTTTGCGAAATTAAGCTTCTTGCTTAAAAACTCTTTGGGTTTCGGTGCAAGTTTTTCGCCCATAAGATATTGATTTACAGACCTTGCCGCGACTTTTGCCTGCGCAATTGCCTCGATTGCGGTTGCAGGTCCGGTAACGCCGTCGCCGGCGGCAAATACGGACGGAATGCCGGTTTGCAAGGTTTTAGGGTCAGCTTCGAGGTCGCCCCATTTGTTTGGTCGTAATTCGCCTTCCGAAGTATGTAAATTAATGTCTTTCAGAAAGTTAATATCTGTTTTTTGTCCGATTGCCGCTAAAATGTAGTCACATTTCAAATCAAATTCCGAGCCGGCAACTTCCACCGGACGGCGACGACCGGATTTGTCAGGCTCACCTAACTCCATGCGTATCAGTGTGATAGATTCGACTTTGCCCTCCGCATTTTTGTTCACTTTGGTCGGGTTGGTCAAAATCATGTATTCCACACCTTCCAATTTCGATTCGTGAATTTCAATCGGATTTGCAGGCATTTCGGCTTCAGTTCGGCGATACACAATTACGGAACGCTCTGCACCACAACGTATTGCGGTTCGGCAACAGTCCATCGCGGTATTTCCGCCGCCGACGGTTACAACGGTTTTTCCGCTGAAATCGTAACGTTGTCCGGTTTGTTCCATGTTGCGCAAAAAGTCCACACCGGAAAAAACTCCGTCTGCATCTTCACCGTCTGCCCCAAGCAAAGTGCCTCGTTGTGAGCCGATTGCAAGTATCGTTGCCTGATAGTTTTCCTGAATTTCTTTATACGATAAATTTTCGCCTAACTTTTTGTTGTAAAAAATATTGACCCCCAAATCGGTAATGGTCGAAATTTCTTTGTCTAAAATTTCGTTTGGCAGGCGATATTCCGGAATGCCGTAGCGCAACCAACCGCCTGCGTGATTATTGCCCTCAAAAATATCCACCTGATGTCCCATTTGTTGCAAAAAATATGCGGCAGATAGTCCACCCGGACCTGCTCCAATGACGGCAACTTTTTTGCCTGTCGAAGCTGCAACTTCGGGTTTAAAGGGTTGATTTTGAGCTAAATCATAATCCGCCACAAAGCGTTTCATGTAGTCAATTCCGACAGCCGCGCCTTCGTCCATGAAATTGCGATTACACGCGGCTTCGCAGGGGCGCACGCACACGCGCCCGCACACCGCCGGAAGCGGGTTTACGTCTTTAATCAACTCAACGGCTTCTTGGTATAATCCTTTCTCTATCAGTGAGATATAACCTTGCACATCCACACCTGCCGGGCATTTGGTTTTGCACGGCGCTTGGCAGGATGCAAAGTGGTCGCTCACGAGCAAATCGAGTGCCGACTTGCGGGATTTTCGGACTTTGTCGTTGTCGGTGTGCAGTTTCATACCTTCGGCAACCTTCGTAGAGCAGGCGGGTTGCAAGCCGCGCATGCCTTCGATTTCGACCACGCACACAAAGCACGATGAGTATGGTTCGAGGCGCGGGTCGTGGCACAAGGTCGGGATTTCGATTCCGTGTTTTGCGGCGGCATTCAGCACGCTGTCGCCGGCTTGGGCTTGGTATGGTTTTCCGTTGATGGTGATGTTTATCATGGTGTTATATTTTTTTTCTGTGCGACTGCCGTCGCGAGTTACATATATCTGTGGTTTGTCCTGAGACTGCCGTCTCTGACTTTGTCCATGTCCTGAGACTGCCGTCTCAGGTTACAAATAGGACGTCTTTGCGAGTCTAAAACTATCTGTGGCAAGGCAGGGAACTGCCTTGTTTCTGTGATTTATTTTCTCTTTGTGGCAAAGCATGGAAATACTTTGTTCTCTATGGAAATGCTTTATTCATAAAATTCAAACAAATCTTCATTTTTATATTTCAGTTCAAAATTATCTAAAATTTGGATATATTCTTCTTTAAAATTTTGTTTTGCATGATGTTTTTGTTGGTTTAAGATGTATCGAATCACGGTTTTGACTTGCGAACGGGCGTAAGAAAACGCGCCGTATCCGCCTTGCCACTCAAAGCGTTGAGCAATCCAATTCTGTTCATTTATGAATTTTGAGGACATTGCCTTGACTTCTTGCACTAATTTTGC
>DYOJ01000301.1 GCA_020720705.1 Acetofilamentum sp. | reverse complement strand
ATATAGTTTCATATAATTACATATTTCGATAACGAATACTCTTATCAAAATGCCAAGTAAACCAAGTTTTAACACAACCGAACACAAACTTAAAGGAAGAATTAAAAGAATTGTTCGCAAAACATTTTATGCCGATTCAACGGGTGAGCTAAACAAGAACAGATTTGCACTTTTTGAGCGCGAATTTAATGAAGATTTCAGTATCCGGTTATCTCGGTCAGTTGAAATTAATGGTCTGCAAAATTTTCATTATCAATACAGTTACGATTTGAACACTGTCAGGCAACAATATATTAAAA
This sequence comes from Acetofilamentum sp., assembly GCA_020720705.1. Taxonomy (GTDB): domain Bacteria; phylum Bacteroidota; class Bacteroidia; order Bacteroidales; family JAADGE01; genus DYOJ01. The sequence continues at coordinate 3,727 of DYOJ01000301.1, read as the reverse complement.
CAGATGGTTCGGACGGTTTTTATTTTACATTTACACTTGATTCAGAAGGTCGCCCGCTCGAAAAGCTGCAATATTCAAACGACAGACTTGCCGAACGTGAAGTTTATTTGTATGACGATGAAGATATGCGAGAATCTTATGTTTGTTACAATTCTGCAGGTCGAATTTCAAAACGTCTTATCACTGTTTCAGAGCAAAACGGGCGAAAAAAAAATATCTATCTAACTGAAAATGAAAAAGATGTAACAATTTTTGTTAAAACACATATAGAACCCGATTCCGATATTACTTTGATTATGAACGCCAAAAAAGAGGTGCAAAAAATCCAAGCAGTTGTGAGAGATAAACATGGAAATTTGGTTAAACAGACCGAAAGCGGTCCCGCCGGCGTAAATTTGTCCGGAACTACCTACACAAATGAATACGATGAAAAAAATCAAAGAACAAGTGAAACATGTTACCGCTTAAGCAAGGAATTACAATGGAAACGAATTTATAGTTATGACAAGGTCGGAAATTGTACCCTTGAACAAACCTATATTCCGGATAAAACGAATACCGCAAACCTAATTTTAGACAAACAAATTGACTCTGAAATTGACTATTGGGACTGAAATTTTCCGGTTACAGAATTTATTTGGGCTGCTTTACTTTATCGAGTTCCGAACAACGAACTGCCGATTCTCACGAGCGTAGCTCCTTGCTCCACAGCTATTTGATAATCGCCGGACATGCCCATAGATAATTCGGTAAAGTGGGATTTGTCAAAAAAACAGTCGGATTTTACTTTGTTGAACAAATCTGCTAAACTCTTGAACTCCCGACTGATAAGGTCATTATCGTCTGTGTAAGTTGCCATGCCCATCAACCCGCATATTCGTATATTCTCAAGTTTGTGATAATCGGAATCATTCAATAAGTCAATAAGTTCTGTTTCGTCAAACCCAAATTTGGTATCTTCTTTTGCAATATGAACTTGTAGTAAACAATCAATCAGTCTGTTATTTTTTTGAGCTTCTTCATTGATTTTTTCGAGCAAACGTAAACTGTCCACACCGTGTATCAAGGTTACAAACGGAGCGATAAATTTAACTTTATTACGTTGCAAATGCCCAATAAAATGCCATTCTATATCTTTTGGTAGCTGCTCGTATTTGTCGCATAACTCCTGAACCTTATTTTCGCCGAAAATTCGTTGCCCCGCTTGATAGGCTTCGAAAAGCACAGAAACAGGTTTTGTTTTACTTACTGCTACCAATCGAACGTTTGCAGGAAGCTCTTTTTTAAAAGAAATAATATTTTTGGACACAGACATAAGTCGAATTTATTATTACAAAATTATAAAAATAATGCAAAAACAGTTCATTTTTGCCAAAATTTTCAATATTTTGCATTTTTTTGAAAAAAATCAATAAAATCACGTACACTATTGAGAAAATTTTCATAACTTTGATTTTGGTTCTATCGGAATGCGTTCCCCCTACGAAAGCATTTCGATTTTTTGTTGGATATAATTGATTCTATATGACACCCATAGAAAAAGAGAAGTATGTTGATTTGTGTTATCAACAATTGTTAGACTGTAAACCAATGTTTCGATTGCCCGAAAATTTGGCAATTATAGATAAGGCATATACATTTGCAAAACATGCACACGCAGGTATCAATCGTTTAGGCGGCGAACAGTTGCCGTATATCGTACATCCTATTGCTGTGGCATCCATTGTTGCCAAAGAAATGGGCTTCGGATTAACTATGGTTCAGGCTGCATTGTTGCATGATACCGTTGAAGATTGCCCTGATATAACCGTTGAAACAATACGCCAAAGTTTTGGACCTGATGTTAGTTTTTTAGTCGAAAATGTTACGAAGATTACCTACAAATCGGATAATAAATACCCCGAACAAGTCGAAACCTTCAGACAATTGCTACAAGCCATGACCCGAGACAGGCGCGTTGCCTACCTCAAACTTGCCGACCGATTGGACAACCTCCGAACCATGGACGATATGAAAGATTCGATGAAAATGGTTAAAACTGCCGAATCTATTGACTTATACGCCCCGCTTGCTCACCTGCTCGGTTTGTTTAAAATTAAAGCCGAAATTGAAAATCTAAGTTTTGAATATCGTGAGAATGAAGAGTTTAAGAAAACAAAATACAACACCGATAAATACATAAAAAATCAAGAAGAACGTATTAATTTTGAAATTAATACTCTAAAAGAACTCGCCTCAAAAAATTTCCCGAATATTAAAATTGAGCGTGTTCAAAAATCTTACTATAAAATATGGCGCGTTTTGCAAAAGCCGAACATGACGCTAAATTCAATCCACAACCTTTATACCTACCGTTTGGTTATACCCGAACCTGAATTTATAAATCGAAAACGCTTGTGTTTTGATTTATATTCGGATATTACTGATAATTTTACTCGAAAAGTAAGAGCGTTGCGAGATTGGATTTCCGAACCTAAGTCAAACGGTTTCAGTGCAGTCGTATTTGATGCAAACTTAAACGAACGCTGGGTCGAATTACAAATATTGACTGAAAAAATGAACCAAATTGCACAAAGCGGATTTGCAGACGATTATGATAACAGCCACCAATTTAATATAGATATTTGGGTAAAAGATACTGTAGAAGAATTGGAAATCAATGAGTTAAGTTCAGAAGAGGTCATGGATTTACTTCGCCCTTACGAACGCGAAATAATTGTGTTTACGCCTCAGGGGCAAATCATAAAACTGCCGAAAGGTGCAACAGCGCTTGATTTTGCATTTAAGATTCATTCCGAAATAGGATTGGGCTTTCAATCGGCTGAAGTGAACGGGGTGCTCGTGCCTGCCAACTTTCGCCTCCGTGATACCGACAGCGTTGTGATTAACAGTAGCAAAGAGGTTGAACCTGACAAAGAATGGCTCAATGTTTTATTTATGAAACGACACAAAAATAAATTGATTCGTTATTTTTCGGAGAAAGAGAATTTGGTCGTCGAAAACGGAAAAAACATTTACAATTCGCTAAACTTAAATATTGATGATAGAACTTTTAACAAAATTTTAAGTGAAACCGGCTGTAAAAATGAAAGATGCCTTTACTACAAAATCGGAAGTTCGGCTTTAAGCACAATCGAAATTATAAAAATGATAAGCTCCGGACGAAGTATCTTTGAAATCATTAAAGAATTGCTAAGCAAGCAAGTCAAAACCTTTGAACAAAATCTCAAAGATATTAAATTCGACCCCAAAAAACCGTTTGTAATTTACGATACAGATGCTCGCATAAAAACTGCACCATGCTGTCGTCCCGTTCACGGCGATACTGCTATTGTGTACAAAGAAGATGAGAACAGTTTTATCGTGCATAAACGCGATTGCGAGACAGCGCGACTACTAAATGCTACAGAGAAATCGAAAACAACAACTGTCGAATGGAGCGATTATTTTTTCGGAGAGTTTAATACGATTATTGAATTGGAAGGGCACGACCGACCAAATCTTGTGCTTGATGTAGTCCGGATTATCTCGTCCGAAATGAATTTGAATATGACGGAGTTGAATATAAAATCAAGAGGTCGCTTGTTTATCGGAAAAATACATCTTTTGGTTCATAATGTCAATAATCTCAAAAATGTTATCAACCTGATAAAAAACGTACCCGATATCAGAAAGGTATATCGTGCAATTTAAAGTATTAAATTAGATTTAAGACATCAGATTACAG
>DYOJ01000300.1 GCA_020720705.1 Acetofilamentum sp. | reverse complement strand
ATTGTCCTACGGACGAATGCAGGTCAGTAAAGACTTTCCATCGTCCGCAAGGACACGGAAACGTCAGAAGAGGCTTGACATGACACTAAATTGCAAGATTGATTATAACTATTTGGAGTTGAGAGTTTTAGTCTAATATCTAACCTCAATATTCTATAATCTAACGAAGTATTCTATTTAATTATGGAAAAAATAATATCTTTGAATCCGCTAAGAAATGTCAAAAAGAAGCGCATACGGCGAATTATGATGCAGTGTTACATTTGTAAACAACTGAATATAAATCTTTTAAAAAAATTTAACTCAAAATTTCAGTCTGAAATTCATTTCACGGCTGAAGTATTTTAACAAAAAAATTGACGCAAATGAACAGAATCAGTGTTCGCATTTATGCGATTGTGATAAACGAAAACAAGGAACTGTTGCTCAGCGATGAGTTTGTGTATGCAACTGAAGTAACAAAATTTCCGGGCGGAGGTTTAGAATTTGGCGAAAGCCCGCGAGAAACACTCGTAAGGGAATTTAAAGAGGAAATGGACAGCAACTGCGAAGTTCTCGACCATTTTTATACCACCGAAGTATTTCAAAACGGATTTGTAGGCACAAGTGTACAATTGGTTGCAGTCTATTTTACGGCAAAATTTGTCGGCACCCCGCGTGTTCCGATTCATCGTGCCCGATTTGCAGTTCCGTTTAAACAAGGCGGAAACAGTTTTTGGTGGTGCCCGATTGAGAAACTTACACCGGATTTATTTCGCGTGGAATCGGATAAAATTGTCGTGAAAAAAATTCGTGAAACGTTTGGATTTTCCTAAATAATTTGTGTTATTTTTGACAAATTTGCCGCAATCATCTTATTTCAAAAATTATGCAAGATAAAAATAGCACACCTGATGCCAACAAACCACAAATAGACCAGACACAAAGTATCTTGAAAAGCATCTCTGATTTTCTCAAGAATCTGTTGAACCTCAGTCATGACCAAGACGATAACCTTGCAACTATTTCATCCATAGAAAAAGGCGTAGAGTTTCGAGGTATCAATGTTTGGACCTTGATATTTGCGATTTTTGTTGCCTCCATCGGATTAAATGTAAATTCAACGGCAGTCATTATCGGAGCGATGCTTATCTCGCCGCTTATGGGTCCGATTATGGGGCTTGGACTGAGTGTCGGGATATACGATTTTGCACTGTTAAAAAAATCCATCAAAAACTTATCGGTTGCAGTCGGAATCAGTGTAATAACATCGGCTACTTATTTCTTAATCAGCCCGTTGGATGAAGCACAATCCGAACTGCTTGCTCGAACAACACCTACGATTTACGATGTGCTGATTGCTTTGTTCGGCGGTATGGCCGGGATTGTAGCAGGTGCAACCAAAGAAAAAGGGAACGCAATTCCGGGTGTTGCAATTGCAACTGCCTTGATGCCGCCGCTGTGCACGGCAGGTTTCGGAATAGCAACAGGCAATTTGATGTATTTTCTCGGCGCATTTTACCTCTTTTTTATCAACGCTGTTATGATTAGCCTTTCAACATTTTTGATTGTACGCTTTCTGAAATTTCCTCATAAACAAATCGTAGAAAAAGCCCGTGCTTTGACAGTAAAAAAATACATCCTGATAATTGTAACCCTGACCATTCTGCCGAGTATCTATTTTGCTTATAAAATTATACAACAAGCTATTTTTAAAGCAGATGCAATTTCGTTTGTGAATAAAGAATTTATTTTTGAACAAACCCAAATATTAAACCGAACTTATGAATATAATCGCCCCGACAGTAACAAAATAGAGCTTATACTTGCCGGCGAAACACTTGATGAAGAAACCATCCATCGTTTGCATCAAAAATTAACCGATTATGATTTGAACAAAACAAAATTAGTTTTGAAACAAGGCATCGGCAATATGGATGTGATGGATTTTGAGCAAATAAAAAGCGGAATAATTGAAGATTTATACAAAAAAAACGATATTGCACTGAAATCTAAAGAACAAAAAATACTTTTACTTGAAAGTGAGCTTATAAAATACAAAACAACGATTCCTATTGCTGATATTTCCGAAGAGATAAATGCAATATTTCCTAAAATTCTGAAATTCAGTGCCTACAAAACAACTATTTACAATATTGAAACACAAACCAAAGATACCACAACCATTGCTTATATTGCGGCAAAACCAAAATTAAAACAGAATGAAAACGATGCCCTTTCAGCATTTTTGGAAAAACGATTGGATTGTAAAAACATTAAGCTGATTAGCGAAGATTGTGAATTGAAATAATGAGTCTACTCCGAAAAGTATTTCTTTCAGAATTATTCTGAAAATGTGTTAATTTGAAAATAAGATAATTTTCTTATTATAAAATACTTAACAAAAATGAAAAGTGAAAAAATCAGCCGTTTTGAGTCTACATCCAATTGATAACATAAAGTAAATTCGAAATAATTCGTGAATTAGTGGTCAATTTCGACTTTTAGGAGTGAACACAATAATACGAATTTGAAAAGTGAAGACAACTATCTATGAATCAACTCATAATAACATCAGATAATTCTCATACAATTTATGTTCCCGAACTAAACGAACATTATCACTCGGTTCACGGAGCTGTGCAAGAATCCGATATTGTTTTCATAATAAACGGCTTAAGTGCACTCGAAAAAACAGAAATCTCAATACTCGAAATCGGGTTTGGTACGGGACTTAACGCCATACTCACCTTAAAATATGCCACCCAAAAAAAGCTAAAAATCAATTACACCGCCGTTGAAAAATATCCGATTACTGCAGATTTTGTCATGCTACTCAATTATCCGGAAACAGTCGGTATTGAAAAACAACAATTTAAAACCATCCATGACTGTAAATGGAACTCACCGATAGAAATAAATCCAAATTTTATACTCCGCAAACTACACACCGACTTGCTTGAGTTTCGTCCGGAAAATTCAGTTTATGATTTGATATATTTTGATGCCTTTGCCCCCGAGAAACAACCCAATCTATGGACATCTACGGTTTTTAAAACACTGTACGCGGCACTCATGCCCAACGGAATTTTATGCACCTACTCCGCAAAAGGCACCGTAAAACAAGCCTTACGTTCAGCCGGATTTGACGTTACACGCCTCGCCGGACCACCGGGAAAACGACATGTATTGAGGGCAAAAAAACTATAACTCACAAAAAAAACACTTAATTGCCTAATTTTAAAACTGTTGTGAGTTTTTCATACGAATACGAAATATAAAATTTCATTTCGGACCCGTGCCGTCATCGCCCGAAATGCTTGGTTTTTCAGGTTCAACATAGTCTGAATCTGTGCTTTGCATGTAGGTATTTTGAAAATTCTTATCAAGCATATCAGTCATCAATCTGATAACTTGCTCGGCTTTCACAAAATCGTTAAATCCGTTTATAATCCCGTAGGATTCTAATATCTTCCACTGTGCTTTTGAGGGCAAAAAGTTTACGGTAGGCTCCGAGTTGCGCGCCCAGCCGCCTTTCCAATCGTAGTCCGATTTGTAGGGGTATTCGCGATAGCGTAATCGCCACATATTGTTCAAAATAGATTTTGTACGGGCATGAATAAATTTTTCCAACTCAATATCGCCCATATATTTGATGGTATCCGGAACATAAAAAACCTTGTGTTTCAATGCCAGATTTTCGCTCTTTGGATTTGCAGCGGATTTTGAGTAACCGGTAAATTGTTTAACCCACTCATCCATAGTAACATATTTTACAACATCAGGAGCTTCACTGTTCGATTTTTTTATTATTGCACATTGAATCAAGTCCCCCCCCTGTCCGGGCACAAGTTTAAACGCAAAATACGCATCTATGGTCTCCTCACCCTCTTCGCCAAAGGTTGTATGCCCCTGCGAAAACGCCGGGAAGAGAACGGAAATAATCAAGAAACTGCTGATAAGATATTTCATACTATATTAGATTTAAGACATCAGATTACAGACAACAGACTCTAAAATAGTGTCTGTAAGAAAACGAATAAATACTTGATTTTATGTCAATTATACTCTTTTTT
>DYOJ01000299.1 GCA_020720705.1 Acetofilamentum sp. | reverse complement strand
ATAAACAGTATAATTCTCAGCCTATTCACCCAAAAATTCTGAATGTAAAAATGCTCGAACATCAACAAAAATTTGCCGAACAGGTAACAGAAATGCTCAATGAATTGGAGCATAGTTTGCTTATTTTCGAAAAAAACACCCAAGACCTGACACTGATTGACGGCATTTTTCGAACCATGCACACCATAAAAGGCACGGCAGGTATGTTCGGGTTTACACATATTGTAGAATTATCGCACAAAATTGAGAGTATTTATTCAGAAATTCAGAAAGGAAAAATAATCCCCGATGAACACATCATCAACGTAACATTTCGCAGCGCCGATTTGATACTCAAATTGTTACATGTAGGCGCAAATCCGGATAAAAAATTAGAGAAGGAATTTGAATTTTTGAAGGAAGAAATTCAGGAAATACTTGGTTCCGAATCCGGCACGACTGAAACTGCGGAAAAAAACGAAATTCTGAATTTTTTCTACATCCGCTTTTTCCCGGACAACGATATTGACGAACGTGGCATCAATCTCCGTGCAATATTTAACAAGCTCAGCGACTTAGGGCATATACGCATCATGCCCAAAACCAAAGAAGAACCGGGTAAATATCATACTCGTTGGGAAATATATCTTGCTACAAATCAGAGTATTGAAGAAGTGGAAGATATTATGATGTTTGTAGATTCGGAAACCGAAATCAGCCTGATAGCCGAAACCGATTTAATTGATAATATTTCGTTTACAAAAACGATAGAGCAACACGCCGGAAGCGTTGATTTACTTCCGCTTACGGATATTCAAAATATTGTAAACGAGTTATTTGAGAATAATAGCGCAACCACAAACTTTAAAGATTCTGCCTCAAATTTTAAATCTACATTAAGGGTAGATGCCGAAAAACTGGACGACTTGATGAGACATGTTTCCGAACTGATAACTTTGAAATCGGAACTGTTGCTTGTAAGCTCGAAATCGGAAAACGCCAGATTGAAAGAAATTGCTGAAAAGCTCGACAAAATCAGCGGAAATATCCGAAATGATATGTTTGAAATACGCCTGATAAGCCTCGAAAGCATACGGGTAAATATCGAACGGCTGATACGCGACACGGCAGTTGCCCTGAAAAAAGAAGTTCAATTTTCGTCCGAAGGGATGGGCACCGAACTCGACAAAACTATTGTTGAAAAACTCGGCACTCCCTTGATGCACATTATACGCAACAGCATTGACCACGGCATTGAACCGGCAACTGTTCGAGCGCATCGCAACAAAACATCTCACGGAAATATTAAACTCAAGGCTTGGCAGTCCGGTTCGTTTGTAAATATCTGTATATCAGATGACGGAGGCGGTATTGACACAGATAAAATTTATAAAAAAGCAGTCGAAAAAAAAATCATCAGTCCTGTAGCGGTGCTCACAGAAAAGGAAATTTATAATCTGATGTTTGAACCCGGATTGTCCACTGCCATGCAATTGTCGGAAGTTTCCGGTCGCGGAGTAGGCATGGATGTTGTTAAAAATGAGATACTTGCAATGCGAGGTGATATAATTATTGAGTCCACACTAAAAATCGGCACAAAAATCACGTTCAGGTTGCCTGTTTCGCTCTCAATTATTGATACTTTGCTGATACGCTCCGCCGGAATGTACTTCTGCATCCCGATTGAAGAAATTATGATGGTCGAACTTATTCCGAATACTATTATTGACGAAAATGAAAATAAATACCTGAAAATTCAAAACGAACTCATGCCGTATATCTCACTCCGACAAGCATTTGAGCTGACAGAGCAACGACCGCCGGTTGAAATCGCAGTTGTTGTTCTGAAAGATAATAAAAAAAGTGTGCTGATAGCCGACAAGGTTATAGGTGAATATCAAGCTGTTATAAAACCTTTGGGTGAAGCATTTAAAGGCAAACAATTTTTGCTCGGCGGAAGTGTTATGGCTGACGGTAACATAAGCTATATTGTTGATATTGTTAAACTTACAGAAAAATTTAAGTAATTTGAGCATAATTTCCGACATACCGTCTAAGAAGGATATCAAGCACATACGAAATTCCGTTTTAACAACCGTCATACCACCGTTGTTGGTAGTGTTTGCACTGTGTTTTGTCGGAATTTTTTATACCGAACACACCTTGCATGCCTTTTTATTGTCTGACGTAATTCTTCTTTTTTTGTTATTTTATATCCAATATCGTTATGTTAAAAGGTTGTCTGAAATAGCATTACATTACGGATTGTCGTCTGAAAATATCTTTCAAAACGAACTTAAAATCGCAGAACTCGAAACCGAACTCGAACTGCAGCAAAAGAAAAATCAGGAATTAAAAGAAGAACTTGTTGTCGAAAATCGCTTTAACGAGCAATTTATTAAGATGAATATGAAGTTTGAAAATCAGCAAAAAGAGTTGATGCTTTATAACGAAAAACTCGAAGAAGAACGCGCTCGTTCGAGCAGATTGATGCACGATTTACAACAACAAAACGAAGAAATACAATCCATAAATTCCGATTTAAAATCGAAACAAGAAATAATATCACGACAAAACGAAGAATTGAAGCAAACCTTAGAAGTTGTTCACAATCAACACGTTCGTATATCAGAAATTAACAAAGACACCAGAGACGGGTTGCAGTATGCAAAAACAATACAAGCAGCCATAATGCCGTCCGATATGCAATTGCGAGCATCTTTTGACGAATATTTCCTGATATTTGAACCCAAAGATATTGTCGGCGGCGATTTTTATTATCTGAATCGTATTGACAATCACCTCATTTTTGCCCTTGCCGACAGCACCGGACACGGCATTCCGGGTGGATTTATGAGTATGTTGGGTATCAGTTTTTTACATGATATTGTTTCAAAAAAACAAGCTCAATCCACAGGCGAAGTGCTGAACAAAATGCGCGAACGTGTCAAAGAAATTTTCAGCAAAACAGATAGTTTCAACCAAAACGGCTTGGATATTGCCTTATGTGCCATTGATACCCAAACCGATGTTTTGCAGTATTCAGGCGCCTTCAGCCCCATGTTGCTTATCCGCAACGAAACTATGACAGAATACAAATCAACTCGCAATCCGGTAGGTATTTACCCCAAAGAAGTTCCGTTTGAAAATATCGAAATACAATTATCACCCGATGACAGAATTTACCTCTATACCGATGGTTTTGCTGACCAAACCGGACACTCGACCTCGAAAAAACTCGGGACAAAAAATTTTAAAAACGCACTCTTTTCTTTGCACACACAAAGCTTTTATAATCAGAAACTTATGCTTTCAAAAATGTTTCGGGATTGGAAAGGGCAACAAGAACAAACAGATGATGTTACCGTACTCGGAATCCATTGGAAACCTATGGCAAAATCTCAAAAACCAAAATTTTCACAGCCCTTATGATTGATTGTAAACATCTAATTATCAGTGTATAATATCAAAATACAAATACAAATATGGAATCCTATTTATCGTTTAGCATATCCAACGAGCATTTTGCACTCAATATCAAAAAAGTCATAGAAGTATTGCTCGAATATAAAATCATTGACGTTCCGGATACGCCGGAATATATTTTAGGTGTCATCAATTTTAGAGATGAAATTGTGCCGGTAGTTGATTTTCGAAAAAAATTCAAATTCAAAAAACAAAGCGCATCATCGGAAATTTTAGTTCTTATGGAAATCGCCAAAGATGAAAAACGTATTGTCTTCGGAGCATTGGCGGACACGGTTCACGATGTGTTTGAATTTGATGCTGCCCAAATTAAGGCTATCCCCGAATTCGGCTCGCGCTACAATCCTGATTATTTGGAAGGCATGATTCAAGAAAATGACCACTTTTTTATGCTCATCAACCTCGAAAAAGTATTTACGGAAACCGAAGTGGATATTTTGAACGAAACAAAAGCACATTAACGGAAACGAAGCGGTTACTTGTGCTGTTTACGGTTTAAAGTTGAGTGCTCGAATTATTTTCAAATGTTTGATATTATGTTGGTTATTGTCATTTTCTTAATCGAATGTTTTGTCATTTAGTAGTCATTCA
>DYOJ01000298.1 GCA_020720705.1 Acetofilamentum sp. | reverse complement strand
AATTTCGATTGAATTTCAACTGAATTTCTAAAAACATTCGGAACGAAATTTCGTAAAGAATTTCAACAAGTTATGAGTTTTCTTACAAGCACTATTTATGTGAAACAATTTTAATGATAAAAAGGTAACTAACCAACACTGTTCTCCACAATTTTAATTTCCTCATCTTTAAGCTCATACAGCGCGTAAACCATGCGGTCGAGTTCTTTGTCGGTTTGGGCGATTTGGGTTTGAAGGGCGTTGATTTCGGTTTTGTAGGTGTCGAAATAGTCTTCCCACTCGTCTTGTTGGGTGAGCGCGAGGGCTATTTTTTGCTTTTTGAGTTCGGATACAAAAGTTTTGAAATCGTAATCGTAGAATTTTTCGAGTTTGCCCGTGATGTTTACCGCTTCAAAATTCGACTTGATGCGTTTGATAAAGCGTTGCGATTTTTCGTGCAGAGCTTTGTTTAAGGAAAGCATTAGCTCGGCTTTTTCGATGAAGGGTTGTTGGGCTTCGTTGGGCAAGGATTTTATCGGAATATTACGAATATCGTTAATCAATATCTTTGGAAATAACCCTTTTTTAGCTTTCGGTGAAACATTATTATGATACCAACCTGTTAATTTTGAGTTCAATATGGTAAGGAGATATTGAAGTTCAAGAGTATTTTTTTCGCTGATAATATTGATTAACGAAGGTGTGTTATAGTATTCTTCAACTGTATAACAACAATACAGTGAGGTTGCGGTTATTTCTCTGACTAAAACACGAGGTTTTTTGAAAAAATCCTCTTTTCGCGGAGCTGCAAGCCAATTTCCATAGCTAATCCATAAATCACCATTCCAAGCCAATTGATAGCGATTTACATCCCCTCCTTTCAATTCCTTTCTGTAAGTATCATCTTTTTTATAATCAGAGTGCCAAACTCTGTTTTTTATTTGAAATTCGGTGTGTCCGCGGTATTTATCATAGGGAATTAGTCCTTGCGAAACTTCAAAAAAGTCATTAACGGTAGGATTATTTTTTATTTTGGTGATAATTGATTGGTGATTTGAGTTTACAGAAGAAATGCTTAACCAATTGTCTAAATTTTCTGTTAAAAATTGTTTAGTATAGGTTTGTTGCAATTCTATTTCTTTACTCAAATTGTTTGAAATCTTCTTAAAATATACGGAATAATTATCTTTAAATGAATTAGTTAGGTTTAAAATACAAGTTCTTACCGATGCATCAACAAATGTATTATCGTAAGACAAATCAACAATTTCATTGATACTAAAATTATTTGCTAATTTTTCCCTGTAATGTTTTCCGTAAAGAATTGATAAAAAGGTATTTGGAAAAATGTAACCAAGTTTGCCGTTCTTTTTTAGCAATTTATCGGTTGCAAGGGATATGAAATAGATATAAATCTCATAATCGGGAACCAAAGTGTCTAACTGTGATAAATACTTTTTCTCTTGTTTATTGAAGTTTACACCGTACGGCGGATTCCCCAGCACCACATCAAAACCACCATTATTGAAACCATAAGGCGTTTCCTTTTCGCCTAAAATATCCAACTTTTCGGCATATTCATATACTTTTCGAGAAATTCCAACAGCTTTTTTCGATAATTCTTCGGCTTCTTTGGCTTTTTCTTTTATCAATTTTACGTAGTCGGGTTTATGTTCCGGCATTTTTTGATACACTTTTTCATTTACATCAGGGTTAAAAACATGCGGAAATTCTTTATCCCAATCAAACGCTTTGTCGCCGGCAACTGCGGGGTCGTCAATGAGGGAGTTTCCGCATTTGATGTTTCCGGAAAGGTCGGACAGCGGTCTGCCTTTTTGTGCGGTGCGCAACCAGAGCGAAAGTTTTGCAATTTCGACGCTTTCTTCGTTGATGTCCACGCCGTAAATGTTGTTTTCCAGAACGGCTTTGTCAATATCCACAAACAACGTAGAAGCATCGCCGGTAATTTCCTGTTGGCGTTCGGCAATCCATTTGTGTTGTTCCATAAAAAAACTCAATGCCTGATTCAGAAATGCGCCGCTTCCGCAGGCAGGGTCGAGCACTTTCAGGGTCAGCAGCCAACGGCGGTAGTTTTCCAACGTTTCAAAGCGTTGTTTTGCGCGTGCGGTCAGTTTGCCGTCGGCTTTGCGAATGTCGTCTTCGGGCAAGGGTTCGTTTAGTCCGAGTTCTTGTTTTTTCTCTTCGCAAAGCGTTCCTACGGTGTTTTCGACAATATATTTCGTAATGTATTTCGGCGTGTAAAATACGCCGTCTTTTTTGCGTTTGCTGACGGTGTCTAAACCTTGCGGGTTTTGAAAACCCACAAGGTTTTTTTGAATTTCTTCAATTTCGTTTAACGAATTTTCAAAAATATGTCCTAAGATATTGACATCCACTTCGGTATTAAAATCGTAAGACGACATGTTCAAGCTGTCTTTTTCCAAAACGTCGTCGTCAATTTTGGTTTCCGGATTGTCCAGAATTTCATCGGGTTTGAATAATCCGCCGTTGTATGCCGGCACAAAACCCCAATCGCTGATGTCTTTTCCTTTGTCGAGATACGAAAAATATTTTCGGAAAATGCTGTATAACGGCTGGTAAGCATCAAGTTTGCGCAGGTGTTGCCAATCGCTCACAATTTTGGTGATGGTGTTGGGCTGTATCAGTCCGGTATCTTCGGCAAAAAGCACAAACAGAAAGCGGTCTAAGAGCTTTTGCGATTTTTTGAACAGCACGAGCTTGTCGAAATTCGGATTGTTTTTTACAAGGTTGTCGAAAATTGAATGTTTAAATTTTTGATAATCACGATAGAATTTCTTCGAAATATCTTCTTCGCTGAATTTGGTTTCGTCTTTCAGCTTCGCAGGCAGGTCGCTCAACACGGCATCTTTGTTGAGCAACAAATAAAACAGTTTGAAATCGGTATCGCTTAGGTTGAACAGGTTAAACTCTTCATATTCAGTCGCATTATCAATATAAAATCTGAGTTTCTGAAAGTTGGAGGTTATCACATAGCGGCAACCGGGTTGATTGTTTTTGTAGTTGAAGGCTTGTTCCGAAACTTTATTGAGGTCTATAGTTTTGGTTGATTTTAGTTCGATAACGCCGGTAGCCTTGCCGTCTTTCAGAATCGCGCCGTCCGCTTTTTTCGCGCCGACTTGGTTTTTAAATTCGGTCGTCAAATTGTAATTCGTATTCGGGCTGATGGTATAGCCCAACACATCGACAAAAATTTCTCTCAAAAAACCTTCCTGATAGTTTTCTTCTTTCATTAGCAAGATGTTATGCAAACGAAGCTTGTCGCCGTAGAACTCGTCAAATTGCAGTTTCGCTTTGCTTATTTTCTCTAAATCAAGCGTTTTGAGATATTTATTGAGAACTGATTTTTGGAAGATTGACATGTTGTTTGTTTAAAAATTTACGTTTTTCAATTTGTCTTTTATTTTTCTATCTCGCGGTTTGTATCTTTACCGTTTTCTAACATTTTGGCATTCAGTTTCGATACAATTTTATTTCCGGTTTTTTGTTCGATTTCTTTGCGCGTGTTTCCGGCAATTGTGCCGCCTTCTTTGGCAATTTTTTTGCTTTGCTCAAAGGTTTCGGGTTGTTTTGCCTTCGATATTTCGGCGGTTGTGGCTTCAGCAAGCATATTGAGAACCAATTCGAGATTGGTCATGTTGTCGCGCAAATTTTCTTTTTTCAAGTTCTTGTATGCCTTATATTCTTTGACTTTAAAGCCGCTCCATGCTTTTGTAATTTCATCGGTAAGTATTGCAAATTCCAAACCTTCTTTTACATTTCGGTTTTTCCATTCGTCTGTGAGTTCCTTTCTTACCTCAATACTTTTGATGCGTTGGTTTATCCACGCTTCGGAATATCCTTTTTTCTGATAATATTCAACGGCGCGTTCGATAGTAAGTTCGGGGTCTTGAATTTCTTCCATGCGTTCGTAACCCACTTTGGCAAGCCACAATTTTATCGGTTCTGCCTTCGGCGAAGGCACAGATTGTATCAATCGGAACAGAGTTTCGGTGTCGGCAACATCGGTTTGTCGCATTTTTCCGTCAGCAGCGAGCAT
>DYOJ01000297.1 GCA_020720705.1 Acetofilamentum sp. | reverse complement strand
TGATTTCAGCAATGGTATTCGCAGGGTGCGAGAAAAATGAAATGCAAACGGAGGCTCAAAATGCTGCTGCCGCGCACAAATTTAAAGTTGAAAAAGGGATGTTAGTTTTTAACTCCGTGCAAGATTACGATGCAACCATTGAACAGTGGGATGCAATGAACGTTAAAGAGGTGTGTTCAATGCAAAAAAGTATGGGGTTTACATCGTTGTATTCTACATTTTCCGACAGAAATGACTTGGCAGCAATACCGGCAGAAGACCGGTTCTTCGCGCTGTTATTGTCTGAGGAACAAGCCGTGTCTATTGAAGGCGTAGTTTATACCGTAAATTTTGAGAACGAAACGATTACGGCAACAAATGAGAACGATAAAACATCACTACAATTCTTATTTGGCGACGACATTTTAACTCAAGGATACGAAAACTCCGAAGCTTCCGAAAAAGGAACGTGCAACCCCAAAAGAATTAGCTGTATCGTTGAAGGCAAAGATGGTTGGGTACGTTATTACAAGGCAGGTATTTATTTTTCGCTTTATTCTGAGTTTGATGTAGAAGACTCCGGAACGGAAGCTGATATTTGGAACATGAAAACTCATAGCATTGGTCAATGGGAAAATTATCGTGGAGAAAGTGCAACGATTGAGTTTGATTTAAAAACAACAGTGAGTTCATCTCAAAATTGCCCTGATTTATACATCAGCATTTACAAAAAAAGCAGCAGGCTAACATCTTACACTGTATCAGTTGATTATTGGTATTCAATATATCAGTTTGGCGGCGGATACGAAACCGGAGACTTTGAAAATGTATATAATCATTGTAACTAAATTATAGAACCATCAAAGAGTTGTTTGAATGCAGACAACTCTTTGCTTCATTAAATTGTATGAAAATAGGTACTTTTTTATTCCTTTCGTTCATTATATTTCTTTCGGCATGTGATTTAAGCCCGAAAATGCCGGAGCGCGTCTCGGTATTTTCGTGTGTGGTGTTTGTGTCTGATAATCAATTTGTTACAGCTGTTGTTTCAGGAAATCCGGATACCGCTTCAATTGAAATAAAAGCCTACAAAAACAATGTGTTTGTCGAAAAACTTAAACATACATATTCAGGGGATGCTGATTTATTTGAATTTAATTACGAGATATACAAATCCGTAAACATTTTTTCTGCAGATACTATTTTGAAATTTGTATATTCCGAAAACGGCGAAGAACTTATGATATATGAAGGGTACATTCCAAAGAAAATACCGATAGATACAGCATTCGTAACACCTTTTGTATCATATTATAATAATTATAGTGATTATATAAACAATATTGCATTTGTCGAATTTACTGATGCGTCCGCAACAGAATCGGTTTTGCATTATTATGTCAGCATTGAAGTATATGACTCCGTTGGGCAGCGACACTTCGGTAACGAGAAATTGATAAAAGACGCTGACGTAAAACGAAATCAGAAAAACAGGATAGACCTAAGCTATTATACAAGGTTGGAGCCTGAAGAACAAACACATAAAGTCTATGCTTATGTTGCTGTAATATCCGATGACTTATACCAAGAATTTCTGAGACAAGAATTGATAAACGAGCGTAAGCAAGATCAAATGTTTTTTGATAACGGTATGCAGATGCAACATTTCAGTGCTTTCCCTGAAAATTACGGCTTGTTCGCCGCCTACTCAAGTTCTGTAGATTCAATAACAGTTATTGTTCCGGATACTAAACCCTGAAAAAACTTATAGGTATGAAGAACTATTTATTCAGCATTCTTATGCTGCTGACCGTTGCATTACAAGGACAAAATATCACTCTAAACGGCTATGTATCATCGGCAGACGGCAATGAACCGATACCGTATGCCTACGTAAGAACTGCTGACGGTAAACAAAGTACGTTAAGTAACGCTTATGGGTTTTACACCTTATCACTCACAACTAAGTCCTCAATTATTATTGTGTCCGCTGTCGGTTACATTGCTTTTACAGATACAATTACGACAGAAATATCACAAAAAAAGAACTATCATCTCAACTCTCAAAGCCTTGATGAAGTTATTGTTACGGCAAACCGGAACAATTCAACCGACCGGCAAACCGGAACAACTTTGCTCACCATGCAAGATATAAAAACAATGCCCTTAGCCGGATTTCAGCGCGATATTCTCAAAACTTTACAATTTTTGCCCGGGGTAAGCGGTGGTAACGAAGGCATGAGCGCGTTGCTGGTGCGCGGCGGCAGTAACGACCAAAATTTAGTGATGATAGACGGCGTTCCGCTTTATCATTACACCCATTTGGAGGGTTTGCTGTCATCGTTCAGCACCGAAGCCGTTAAAAGTATGAAGCTCATACAAAGCGGATTTCCCGCAAAATACTCCGGCCGTTTGTCTTCGGTTTTAGATATTAGACTTAAAGACGGAAACGCAGACAAATTCAAAGGCTCTGCGAACATCGGGTTGCTCAGCACCGGGTTTACCATTGACGGTCCGATTGTGAAAATGAAATCGTCATACATGCTGTCGGCTCGCGGCTTTACGCTCCAACCGCTTGTCATGCTTTTTCCTTATGCCGTGCGCGACAACTTTTTCGGTGGCTACGGTTTTTATGATTTATTCTCAAAAATCAACACTAAAATCGGAGACAAAGACAAAATTTATGTAAGTTTCTATATCGGGAAAGATAAACGTCAAAGCAACGGATTGTTTGAACCCGAATACACCACCCGTTTGGGGAATTTGCAAACAGCAAGCCATTGGACACACCAATGGTCAAATAGAATATTCAGCAATTTTTCCGCTTATATTTCAAGATTTGAAACCGGTAACAAAGCTCAATATTTCAGTCTGGGAGAAGATGAAACTGTTGAAAATTTATGGGCAGACAGTTACAGCCTCCTCACCGAATCCGGCGTAAAATGGGATTTTGAATATAACGCAGGCAGTAAAATCACACTCAATTACGGCACCGATTTTACGTATTACTCTGCAGAACCAAGCGCAGTCAATTATCGAAATATCGCCCAATACCACAATTATACTCCGCCTGTGTACTCAGCACATATTGCCGGCGCATATCTGTCAGGAGATTTTACACTTTCAAATATTTTCAGTGTCAGCGCAGGGTTTAGGACAAATCTAAGTTTTTTTGCCGAATCTGTTAAACTTCTTCCCGAACCGAGAGCCATTGTTGTTTGCAAAATAAATAATAATAGTTCCGTAAAAGCCGCGTTCAGCACAATGCATCAGCAAATTCATGCGATATCATATTCAGCAATTGCTTTAAAAAATGTATATTATCTGCCTTCAAATTCAAAAATTACACCAAGCAAATCAAACCAATACAACTTGGGGTACTATTTGGACACAAAAAATAATATTAACTTCGAAGTTGAAGCATTTTACAAAATCTACTCAAATTTAGCTGAATTAAATGAAACGGCTCTAATATCTGACATACACGAAGATTGGTATGACAAAATCGAAGGTAACGGAGTCGGTACTTCAAAAGGGATTTCAACGCTGTTTACAGCAAAATTATTAAAGCAAACTGTGCGTATTTCATACACATTAAGCAACTCTGTTCGTCAATTCCCAAATATAAACAACGGAGCAGAATTTCCGTTTGATTATGACCGTAAGCACGATTTCAGTTACAGTTTATCCGGAAAACTAAACCCTAAATGGAACTACAATATTGCTTGGTATTACAAGAGCGGAACTCCTTTTACATCCTCGGATGAGATATTTATGTATCCAAATGAATTTAATTTCGGTTATGAAGAACAATTAGATTTCACAAGTTTTCGTTCAACCACGCGCAACAATGCCCAATTTCCGGACTATCACCGCTTAGATATTTCCGTAGAGCGCGTTGTTTTTAAAGGCAAACAAAACAAAACCATGCGAACGCTAAGTTTCGGGGTCTATAATGTTTACAACAGAAAAAATCCGTCATACTATACTTCGGTGTATAACGAAACAGACGGAACAACAACACTTGTTCCAAAAACATTTTTCCCATTTATTCCGCACATCAGCTATTCCATTGAATTTTAGCTGTTTT
>DYOJ01000296.1 GCA_020720705.1 Acetofilamentum sp. | reverse complement strand
AATATATTTGATAGCGGTTTAGTATAAGTTCTAACGGAGTATTATTTTATTACCTATTTTCAGAACTATAGATTAAGAAAAATAAGGGTTTATTGCATTTCTGTTTTATTAATGATTGAAAATCCGATAGGTAAATCGCATAAATCATATTTTATTTTTCGCTTTAAAAATTTTTCCTAACTTTCGGATATTTTATTTGTGTAATTTGTGAAACATTTTTTCTTAGACAACAGATTATATATTGCAGGCAGTGCAACAGCATTTTTGTTTGTGCTCGGGCATTTCTATACACCGTTTTATGCGATTGCAAAACTTGCAAGCATCGGAATTTTGGCTTTATTCGTCATTGATTTCTTATTGCTGTATAACAGAGCTAAATCTCGAATATCAATACGGCGCGATGCACCGGAACGGCTGTCAAACGGTGATGTGAATCATATTCGGGTTTCATTTAAAAACAATTATCCGTTTGCCGCACGATTGTCATTGATTGACGAAATTCCGCATCAGTTTCAAAAAAGAGATTTTTTAATCAAACGAACTGTCAAAGCCGGTGCGGAACACAATTTGGTTTACACGCTCAGACCCACAGAACGCGGCGAATACCACTTCGGAAATATGAACTTGTATGTGAGCACTAAAATAGGATTCATCAAACGGCGCTTTATTTATTTTAACGAAAAACCGGTGCCCGTTTACCCCTCATTTATTCAGATGCGCAAATACGAACTTATGGCAATCTCCAACCGATTGACAGAAGCCGGTGTCAAAAAAATACGAAAAATCAGCACCAATAACGAATTTGACCGAATCCGAAAATATGTAACAGGCGATGATTTCAGAACGATTAATTGGAAAGCCACCGCTCGAAAATCGGAACTGATGGTCAATCAATTTCAAGATGAAAAAGCCCAACGAGTGTATAGCATTATAGACATGGGACGAAGCATGAAAATGCCTTTTGAAGAACTCTCACTTTTGGATTATGCCATAAATGCTGCTCTGGTTATCTCCAACATTGCAATGTTGAAACACGACAAAGCCGGACTGATAACTTACTGTAAAACAGTTGTAAGTATTGTGCCCGCAGAACGCAAAAAGATGCAAATGAACACCATTATGGATGTGCTGTATAAAGCTGATACCGATTTTTCGGAATCAAACTTGGAGGTATTGTATTCATCCGTAAAACAGAACCTCAACCAACGAAGCTTATTACTGCTGTACACCAATTTTGAAGGCTTATCGTCCATGCAACGCCAATTGCGCTATTTCAAACTTTTAGCAAAAAGTCACGTGGTAGTGGTCATCTTTTTTGAAAATACGGAGTTGAAACACATTACCAAACATCGTCCTTCGGATACAGAAGAAATCTATATCAAAACAATCGCAGAAAAATTAGCCTACGAAAAGAAACAAATTGTGTATGAATTAAAGAAACACGGCATCTACAGTATCCTCACCGAGCCTGAACTTTTAACCGTAAATACCATAAATAAATATCTGGAAATGAAAGCGAAAGGATTACTTTGAGTCAGCCGCAGAGAAATCTTCAAACAAAGACGGATAATCTCTGTCAAAACGTTCCAACACTGCAGTTATGACTGCTTCGCGCACAAATTTTGAGCGATTTTTCACTCTATATTTACTGCAATATTTCTGCAAGGCTTTCATTTCCAAGTCGTTCAACTGAAATGTTACCGTGTGCTTGCGCAGCATCTTTGGTTGATTTTGCCGGTCTGTATTCATAACTTTTCAGGCGCAAACATAACTCTTTTTTTGTATCAGACAAAACAATTCTGTATGTTTTTGAATGTAACGGAATGTAAAATAAATGTTAATAACTATTGAAAAAAAAAACACAACTTTTTAAAAAAAAATTTGCACAAAATCAAAACATCTCCGGTTGTAATAAATATTTAAAGTACAAAATTTATTTTTTATTAATAATTAAAAGTTTTTAACAGACTTATTAGCAATTATCGAAACAAAAATTTTCAATAGTTATGATTTTTTTTTCTTATAAACAATTGTTAACAACCCAATGTAACGGTCTGTAATAAAAGAACTAAGAAAATTAAAAAGATGTTAAATAACGACAGACAAAACATTATTTTGGAATATACAACAAAAATATACTTAAATTTGTAAACGTTTTAACGTCTTATTATTATTATCATAAAGATTAATTAATTTTATTATAATATTTATGTATAGTGAAGAAATCCGCAAATACGGTTTTGTAAACCAAACAATTCCCGAAGGGTTAAACCTTGCCGAAGAAATAACAAAACTTAAAAAGAAAAAAAATGCCGTCATTTTAGCGCACTATTACGTCGCTGACGATGTTCAGGACATTGCTGATTTTGTCGGAGACAGCCTCGCTTTGTCGCAACGTGCTGCTGAAACCGATGCCGATATAATTTTGTTTGCCGGTGTGCATTTCATGGCTGAAACCGCAAAAATTTTATCGCCCAATAAAAAAGTGCTTTTACCTGATTTAAATGCCGGATGTTCCCTTGCAGATTCTTGTCCGGCTACGGATTTTGGCGAATTTATAAAAAATTATCCGAATCATACAGTCATTTCTTATGTAAATACAACAGCCGAAGTTAAGGCATTGTCGCATATTATTTGCACATCTTCCAATGCAAAACAAATTGTGCAAAGCATTCCGGTCGAAAAGCCGATAGTATTTGGTCCCGATAGAAATCTGGGAAATTGGATTAGTCGTGAAACCGGTCGTGATATGGTCGTTTGGGACGGTGCCTGCCACGTGCACAACGAATTTTCGCTTGAACGCATCTTGGATTTAAAAAAACAACACCCGGATGCTTTACTTATATCGCATCCCGAATGTCAAAAACCAATTTTGGAAATTTCGGATTTTGTCGGCTCAACGGCATCATTGATAAAATATACGCATAAAAACAGTTCAGACAAATATATCGTTGCAACCGAACCGGGTGTTTTGCATGAGATGCGAAAACACAGCCCCGACAAAATATTTATACCCGCACCGGGCGAAGATGCCGAATGTGCCTGCAACGAATGTCAGTTTATGAAACAACATAATCTTGAAAAAGTGTATAATTGCTTAAAATACGAATTGCCCGAAATAGATTTAGACGAATCCGTCAGTCGCAAAGCTCTCAAACCGATAACTCGTATGTTAGAAATTTCCGCAAAATTTGGTCTGTAAATGAAACAATTACCCGCTATAATTGCAATGCTGTTCGGGCTAAGTTATTTTCAAATACTTTCGGCTCAGGAAAAAATAAACCCGAACGGATACAATGTGTTACATCACCCCAACGGCACAATATCAAGCGAAGGAGATATGAAAGATGGGGAGCCGGCAGGTGTATGGAAATCTTATTATCCCGATGGTATTTTGCGTTCCGAAGGAAGCAGGAAAGGTAATGAACTGGATAGCCTCTGGAAATTTTACAATCCCGATGGTTCGCTTCAAAAAGTTATTGATTACAAAAAAGGTAAAAAAAGCGGTTATTTTAGTATTTATGTAAATTATAACGATTCTTTAAAGTCTCGTAATGTATTGATTTCTAAGGAACTTTATATTGATGATAAACTCAACGGATTGTCAATGTATTATGACAGCATCGGAAACTTGAAACGGACTACAAATTTTGAAAACGGTCGTAAACACGGAATTGAGCGTTATTTTACCGATGGTCGTGTTACCGCAATTCTAAGGTATGCTCATGACAATTTACTAAATTCCGAAACCATCAATCAGACGGATGCTAAAGGAAATAAAATCGGTGTGTGGAAAGATTTTTATCCTGACGGGCAACTCAAATCATTTGCTAATTATGACAACGGAAAATTAAACGGCTATTTTCGTGAATATTCTCCAATCGGTATCATTACAACTCAAAATTTTTACACCGAAGGTATTGTAAATAAAGCTGTTGAAAACCAACTCAATAAAACAGCCGATGTTGTTGTAAAGATGCGAGAGGACGGAACATTGCTTTCAAAAGGTTCGTTTATAGACGGAAAACCGGTCGGAATTCACAGAGAATTTGACGAAAAAGGCAACGTGATTT
>DYOJ01000295.1 GCA_020720705.1 Acetofilamentum sp. | reverse complement strand
AAAAAATCGTATCTTGCAAAAAAATCTTTTTATGAAATATATAATATTGGTTATCAGCATTTTGGTATTTTCTCAATCTTGCAAAACTTGTATTGAGGGGTCGGGTCAAGAAAAAACAAAAACGTTTCAATTAGATGTTTTCGAGAAAATTGAAATTGACGGAAGCGGAAAAATCATTCTTCAACAAGGAAACACGCAAGAGGTCAAACTTGTGGCAGACGATAATATTATCGAATTTGTGAATATTACTGTTTCAAGAAACCGTCTGAAAATTAAGAACACGGAATGTTTTGATTCTTACGGACAATTGACGGTTTATGTAACAATTCCGAATTTTAAAGAATTGACTATCAACGGAGATGCCGATGTTAGTACTGCCGGATTATTTACCTGCGATGATTTTGATTGTGACCTCAACGGTTCAGGAAAAGTGAAACTCAACATGAATTGCGATGATATCACTACTGACATAAACGGCACCGGCAGAATTATTTACGAAGGGCAGTGTGATACTCATGATGTAAACTTGGACGGCTCCGGAATTTTGGAAACGACCAAGATGATAGCTCGAGATTTTGATATAGATTTAAAAGGCACCGGAAGTGCCAAAATACAAGCCTTGGACGATTTGAATATAAAAATTGACGGGACAGGCAATGTCTATTACAAAGGCAAACCCAAAAATCTAAATACTCAAATAAACGGAACAGGCAAAGTGCAAGCCATTGAATAGCAATTACATCGGCACAAATGTTGATACATATTTTGCTTGACGTTTTACAGATTCGGAGGAGAAACGGTCGGCATGATATTTGCCTTTTACGAAATCCTCAGTTTGGTCGCAGTAATGTTGTGAACCGGGTATGCCGCTCACGCCCGTCGGAATAATTGTTTGCGAATTATCAAAATTGTCCAAAGTATAAATGTGTCGGTGCGATGCCCCTTGTTTGGCATAAAATGTATTTTGTTCAAATGGGTATGAGTAAGGCGAAACGGTGTGGAAACTTCCGCCGACAGGATGTAATCTGTTGAGGTTAAATGCAATATCCAGCATTTTAACTTTGCCCAAAGGGTGCTGTAAATCAAGTTTATGAACTTTTCCCCACGCCCATTTATTCGGATTTTCGCCCAAAGTATTTGTCAATTCTCCAACGGTACGTTGAAACGCTTTAAGCATAATATCACCAAGTTGTTCGTTCTTTTTTGGGGTTGAAATATCATCGCTCCAAACCGAACTGTCTCTTTTTATTGTTTGATTCAAAAAATAATCTATTTGCAAATCAAATTCCGCAAATTTTAGAAACAGAGTGTCTCCCATTTCGTCTGCAAGCATCAATTTAGCAAAATTCATGTAAAATTTTTCAAAAATCGTAGGCGCAATACTGTCAGGGTGATATACATAATCCCAACGAGTAAGATAATTGAAAGCCCTAAGTTCGTGATTTTGAAGCAATACTTCGGGAATATGGGACTTGATGCTTGGCATAAATTGCTCGGCAAGAATTGATTTTTGATTATTTTGTAACAGTTTGAAATCTTCGACAGACAATTTTTCCTTTTCAGCCAGAGTAGAACGGATACGCTCGGCACGGTTGGGCAAGTCAAACCAAGCGCTGATGTAATGCGGATACGAATCACCTGTCGTTTTGTTGTTTGCGGAATATACATATCCGCGTTCGGGGTTGTACATTGACGGCAACGAATCAAAGGGAACAAATCCTTTCCAATCGTATTTTTCGGTGTCGCCGGGATAAACGAGATAGCCGGGTGCTGAACGTTTGGGAACGCCGGCAGAAGTTTGCAAACCAATGTTTCCTGATTTGTCTGCATACGCAATATTTTGAGATACAGATACAAACTGACTTGCAGCTTCGCGGAAACTTGTCCAATCTTTTGCTCTGTTTAGAAGAAAAACTCCGAGTAGTTCGTTGCTTGGTTCTGAACCGAGCCAATGCATAGAAATTTCTTTCTCCGAAATTGTCTTCATTCCGCTGATAATTGGTCCGCGATGGGTATATCGGATTTCCTTCTGATGTTTGTTGCCCTTGTCATCGGAAATACTGACGGTATCTGTCCGCATTTTACGCCACGAACCGTTAAATTTGTATTCATTTCTGTTCTCAGGATTGATTGTTTCGATATAAAAATCAATATCATCAATCATCACATTGGTCATACCCCATGCAATATCCGCATTATGTCCGGCAATAATAAACGGCTGACCGGGGAGTATGACGCCGGTTACATCCAATTTACCCGGAACGGTTTGATGAATTTGCGACCAAACCCCCGGAATCATTAAGCCCAAGTGCATATCATTCGCAAAAATTGGTGCACCGGTAGTGCTTTTTTTACCGGAAACCGCCCAATTGTTACTTGCTTCAAAAATAGGAGGAAGTATTTCCGAAACAATATTGAAAGCACTCATCAAGGTTGAGTCCGGCAGACTAACGGTGCTTGACGAGTCCGGAAAAATATGAACGTGGTGATAGGACATTTCGGGTATCAGTTCTGCAAAATGGGCAGAATCCATTTTTTGTTGTAACTGCATAAGAGTCAGCTCACTGTTCCAACCGCTGTTTAAGCTCCAAGCCATATATCCTATGAGATTTACGGAATTTTGAGGTATCCATTGTTCCGGTTTATAACCCAAAACCGAAAACTCAAAAGGCAATTGACCTTCTTCAATATATTGATTTACACCATCGGAAAACGCTGTAGCAGCCAGCTTTACGTCAGGACGAGCTTCTGCCCATATTTTTTCGGATTTTTCGGAAATTTGTAACGCTCGAAACAGTAAATCGGTATTTATCAAATCTGTTCCAAAGATTTCGGCTAATCTGCCTTGTGTTAAACGCCGCAATAAATCCATTTGCCATAACCGGTCTTGAGCCATAACATATCCGGTAACAAGATATAAATCAGCTTCATTTTTGGCTTCGATGTGCGGAATACCGAGTGAATCTCGATACACTTTAACTTCTTCCTTCAACCCTTTTAATTTGATTGTTGCGTTATAATCAGGCAATGCCGACTTTGCAAAATTCTGAGCCGCAAAATATGCAACGCCCACAAGCACAAGCACGATTGAAAGCGTCCATAGTAAAAATTTATACTTTCGTTTCATCTTCTTTTTCATAATTAAAATTCTTTTTTGCAAAAGTATTTTTTTTAGTTTGAAATTTTAATTTTTTTTCAAAAAAAATATGTCAAAAGTTAAATTTCTTAGTAAGAACTCGTATTTTGAACAATTTTGTCTAATTTTGTCAAAATTTTATATTCACATGAAACTATTTAGATTTATCACCGCCGGCATCGTGCTGGCATCTGTTGCAATAAGCACACAATCGTGCGGCAACGAAACAGAACAAAAAAAAGACTCCTCAACAATCGTAAAGGATTCAGTAGAAGTTGTTAAGCCTAAAACTCGTGAAGAGTTGATTATCAATCGAAAAGAAATGAGTTTTGCCAAACCTGACAGTGTAACGGATTTTGAGTGGAAACACACGCCTGATATTACACTCGGCAAATCCGAAAAAGACGGAACAACTGCAATTTCCGTAAAAATCGGAAGTAAAGGTATCGTACACCCTTCTGTTACAGAGCATTGGATAGATTTTATTACGCTGGTTGTGAACGGAACAGAACTTGAAAAAAAAGAGTTCAACAATGACGGCGCAGCACCTGAAGCAAGTTTTACCGCTAAGTTAAAAAAAGGTGATGTTGTTACGGTCAATGCAGGTTGCAACCTACACGGTATTTGGAAAAACAGTGTAACGGTAAAATAATTTACACATCTTTCTCAGTTATATAGCGCAAGGTGTTGTATCTTGCGCTATAACTTTTCAGAAACTTTTTAAAAATAATTTGTTCGTTTATGTTTTTTGTAAGATATTGATTAACTTATATTTATATTAAGAAAAAGGTATCCGCTTAAAAAAGTATGGTAGAGTTTTGTCAAAGTTGATTTTTTTACAAAATCGTAACATGTTGAATTTTAAGAGTATATAAATTTATATTACTTTGACAAAGCTAAATTTCCCATACTATATTGAGTAGATACAAATGCCAAACATCTAAAATCTAAC